>NZ_JOGH01000070.1:0-34225 GCF_000721345.1 Kitasatospora sp. NRRL B-11411
CGATCCGGCCGTCCGCACCGAAGACGATGCACCGGCTCGACGTGGTGCCCTGATCGATCGCGGCAATGTAATTGGCAGTCATACGGGGATCCTCGGCTCTGGGTGAGGGATGCGGGTGGGGGTGCGCGGGGTGGAGCGCGGGGTCAGAACGCGACGTGGTAGAGGCCGCCGGCCAGCAGGCCGCCGATGGCCGGGCCGGCCACCGGGATCCAGGCGTACGACCAGTCGGAGCCGCCCTTGTGCGGGATCGGCAGCAGGGAGTGGACGATGCGCGGGCCCAGGTCGCGGACGGGGTTGATGGCGTAGCCGGTCGGGCCGCCGAGCGAGAGGCCGATGCCGACCACGGTGAGGGCGACGATCAGGATGCCCGTGCCGGACAGGCCGAGGCCCTTGGTCAGGCCCTGGGTGAGGATGCCGAGGCAGAGCACCATGGTGCCGATGATCTCGGTGAGCAGGTTCTGCAGCGGGTTCCGGATCTCCGGCCCGGTGGAGAAGATGCCGAGGGTCGGTTCCTCGTTGGCCTGGAACTGGCCGAGGTAGGTGAGCCACACCAGGACCGCGCCGATGATCGCGCCGAGCAGCTGGGAGGCGAGGTAGAGCGGGACCTTGCCCCACTCGCCGCTGTCCACGGCGATGGCCAGGGTGACCGCGGGGTTGAGGTGGGCCCCGGACTTCGGCGCCGACATGTAGGCGGCGATGAGCACCGCGAAGCCCCAGCCGAAGGTGATCGCCAGCCAACCGGCGTTCAGCGCCTTGGACTTCTTGAGGGTGACGGCGGCGCAGACGCCGCCGCCGAGCAGTACCAGTGCGGCGGTGCCGAGTGTTTCGCCGACGAAGATGTCGCCGTTGGAGAACGCGGACACGAAGACTCCCTTGTCCTGATGGCCCGGAGGAGGGGGGTGGGGGCAGGTGGACGGTCGATCGCCGTGCGGGTGAGAGCGCAGTGGAACCAGTTCGAACGTCCGCCGTTCGACAATGCCGACCGACATGCGGAAGCTTCTCCCCCTGGCGTTGCCCACGTCAAGGCAGGGTTACTCAGCTGTGACTCACCGGACGCCGGCCCGGCCGGAAAGCGGCCCCGCAGGCGGCCCGGCAGGCGGCCCGGAAAGCGAAGGGGCGCGGGCGGGCGAGATCGCCCACCCGCGCCCCGGCGCGTGCGGAAGTCCGAACGGGAGGATCAGAAGCGGCCGGCCCCCAGGTCACGGGAGATCGCCCGGGCCGCGCTGCGCACCGACGCCACCAGCGAGGGCCTGGGGAAACCGTCCTGGCAGACCGTCTCCACCGCCCCCGACACGCACACCGCGCCCACCGGGTTGCGCCGCCGGTCCTGGATCAGCGCCGCCACCGACGCCACCCCCTCCCAGGTCTCCTCCACCGCGTCCGCCCACCCCCGCTCGCGGATCAGCGCGCACTCCGCGTCCACCTCCGCGGCCCCCGTCAGCGTCCGCGCCGTGTACGCCTCGAACGGGCCCTCGCCCAACTCGCCCCGCGCCACCGGGTCGTACGCCAGCAGCACCTTCCCCAGCGCGGTGGCGTGCAGCGGCTGCATCGAGCCCACCTCCAGCACCTGCCGCGAGTCGTCCGGCCGGAACACGTGGTGCACCACCAGCACCCCCCGCTGGTGCAGCACGCCCAGGTACACCGTCTCCCCCGCGGCCCGCGCCAGGTCGTCCGCCCACACCAGCGCCCGCGCCCGCAGCTCGTGCACGTCCAGGTACGACTGCCCCAGCCGCAGCAGTTCCGCGCCCAGCTGGTACTTCCCGCTCTCCGGGTCCTGCTCGACGAAGCCCTCGGCCTGCAGCGTCCGCAGGATCCCGTGCGCCGTCCCCTTCGCCAACCCCAGCGAGGTCGACACCTCCGACAACCCCAACCGGCGCTCCCCGCCCGCCAGCAGACGCAGGATCGCCGCCGCCCGCGACAGCGACTGGATCGGGCCGGGCATCGGCAACCTCCGCAACTGGTGGTCGATATTGTCGACCGTGACGCTTACGCCACCACTCTGCCACACCGGCGTTGCCCGACCGGCACCCTCCGCCCCGGCCGGGAGGGTGCCGGAGGGCGCTGCTCCGGGTGCGGCCGGGCGGCCGTCAAGGCTTGCGGTAGTCGCGGCCCGCCGTGTTGGAGATCTTGCCGAGGCCGCCGGGGGGCAGCAGGCGGGCGGCGGTGACGGCGGCCCGGTAGCGCTTGCTGGGGACGCAGAGCGGGCGGTTGCGGGCGAGGTCGCGCAGCGAGTCGTCGACGACCCGGTCGGCGGTGAGCCAGCCCCAGCCGGGGATGGAGGAGGTGCCCATGCCGGCCCGCTGGTGGAACTCGGTGCGGGTGAAGCCGGGGCACAGCGCCTGCAGCCGCACGCCGCTGCCGGCCAGGTCGCGGGCGATGCCGAGGGTGAAGTTGACCACCCAGGCCTTGGTCGCGCCGTAGGTGCCGCGCGGCAGGAACGCGGCCACCGAGGCGACGTTGACGACGCCGCCGAAGCCGCGCTCGCGCATCCCGGGGACGGCGGCGGTGGTGAGCCGCAGCACGGCCTCGATGTGCACCTTGAGCATGTCGAGCTCGTCCTGCACGGGGACGTCCAGGTAGGTGCCGCGGTGGCCGAACCCGGCGTTGTTGATCAGCAGGTCGACGGGGCGGTCGCCGTCGCGCAGCCGCTGCTCGACGGCCTCGATGCCGGCCTCGGTGGCGAGGTCGGCGGCCAGCGTCTCGACCCGGACGCCGTGGCGGGCGGTGAGTTCGGCGGCGGAGGCGGCGAGGCGTTCGGTGTCGCGGGCGACCAGCACCAGGTCGCGGCCGTCGCGGGCCAGGCGGTTGGCGTAGGCGGCGCCGATGCCGGCGGTGGCGCCGGTGATGAGAGCGGTGGTCATGGCCCCGACCGTACCGGTCGGTAGGCGGGTGCCGCACCGACCGGCCGGACGGTGGACCGCTTCGGCCCTTCGGGCGACCCGCGGGGCGTCGGCGGCGCGCCCCGCACCGGCGTTCGTCCGATCACCCTACGGTTTCGGGCAGCGCCGCCGTCCCACGCGGCGCCCTTCCCTCCCAGGAGAACTGATGTCCGTTCGGCTCCACGCCCGCTCCATAGAAGTCGCACCGCCGGCCCGCACCCGCCGCCCCGCGCGGCACTGACGGACCGGCACCGCCTCCGCACCTCCGGGCCCGCCCCTCCCACGGGGCCGGGCCCGACGCGCGTCCGGGGCCCGGACGTTGACGACTCGTCGACGTGTCTCTCCTCCGGCCGACCGTACTGACCGGTCAGTAAATCCGGTCCGATGCCTTGACGCCCCGTCAGGCGCTCGGGATTCTCGGGGGACCGCACCCGGAGCACCGCTCCCCCGCCGCCGCCTCCCCCGAGCCGAGAGGTGACCATGACCGGGAACCACCGCGCCAGGAACGTCCTCGCCCGCCTGCTGCCGCTGCTGCTGCTCGCCGCCGCCCTCGCCGCCGGCACCGTGCCCGGCCCCACCGCCCGGGCCGCCGACGGGTGGTGGAACCCCACCGCCCGGCCGGTGCCGGACTCGCAGATCGACGTGACCGGGGAGCCGCTGCACGGCACCGCCCCCGACGGCAGCGTCCGCGGCTTCGTCGACGCGCACAACCACCTGATGTCCGCCGAAGGCTTCGGCGGCCGGGTGATCTGCGGCTCCGCCTTCTCCGAACAGGGCGTCGCGGACGCCCTCAAGGACTGCCCGGAGCACTACCCGGACGGTTCGCTCGCCCTGTTCGAGAACGTCACCGGCGGCGCCGACGGCCACCACGACCCGGTCGGCTGGCCGACCTTCGCCGACTGGCCCGCCCACGACTCGCTCAGCCACCAGCAGGACTACTACGCCTGGCTGGAGCGGGCCTGGCGCGGCGGCGAGCGGATCCTGGTCAACGACCTGGTGACCAACGGGCTGCTCTGCTCGATCTACCCGTACAAGGACCGCCCCTGCGACGAGATGGAAGCCATCCGCACCGAGGCGAAGAAGTCCTACCAGCTCCAGGACTACGTGGACCGGATGTACGGCGGCCCCGGCAAGGGCTGGTTCCGCATCGTCACCGACTCCGACCAGGCCCGCCGGGTGGTCGCCCAGGGCAAGCTGGCGGTGGTGCTCGGCGTGGAGACCTCCGAGCCGTTCGGCTGCAAGCAGGTGCTGGACGTGCCGCAGTGCGACCGGGCGGCGATCGACCGCGGCCTGGACGAGCTGTACGCGCTGGGCGTGCGCAGCATGTTCCTGTGCCACAAGTTCGACAACGCGCTGTGCGGGGTGCGCTTCGACGAGGGCACCACCGGGGTGGCCGTCAACGCCGGGCAGTTCCTGTCCACCGGCACCTTCTGGGCCACCGAGCCGTGCACCGGCCCGCAGCACGACAACCCGATCGGCCTGCCCACCGCGCAGGCGAACGCCCTGCTGCCGGCCGGGGTGAGCCTGCCCGCCTACGCGGCCGCCGCGCAGTGCAACACCCGCGGCCTGACCGACCTGGGCGCGTACGCGATCGACGGCATGGTCAAGCGGCACATGATGCTGGAAGTCGACCACATGAGCGTCAAGGCGGCCCGCAGCGCCTTCGAGATCCTGGAGTCCAAGGGCTACCCGGGCGTGCTGTCCAGCCACAGCTGGATGGACCTGGACTGGACCGAACGGCTGTACAAGCTGGGCGGGTTCGCCGCCCAGTACCCGCACGACGCGAACGCCTTCGTGGCCGAGGCGAACCGCACCGAGGCGCTGCGCGAGCAGTACGGCGTGGGCTACGGCTACGGCAGCGACCTGAACGGCGTCGGCGGCTGGCCGGGGCCGGTCGGCGCCGGTGCGCCCAACGCCGTGACGTACCCGTTCCGTTCGGCGGACGGCGGCTCGCTGCTGGACCGGCAGGTCACCGGCAGCCGGACCTGGGACGTCAACACCGACGGCCTGGCGCACGCCGGGCTGCTGCCGGACTGGATCGAGCAGATCCGGCTCTCCGGCGGGCAGGGCGTGGTGGACGACCTGATGAAGGGCGCGCAGTCCTACCTGACCACCTGGCGGGCCACCGAAGTGCACGACGCGGGGCGGGAGTTGGCGACGGGGGCGGCCGCCTCGGCGAGCTCCTCGGAGTGGAACCCGTTCGTCTCGTACCAGCCGGGCCGGGCGGTGGACGGCGACCGGGGCACCCGCTGGGCCAGCGACTGGAGCGACGACCAGTGGTTCGCCGTCGACCTGGGCACCGCCCGGGTGGTGGACCGGGTGACCCTGGACTGGGAGCGGGCCTACGCCCGGTCGTACCGGATCGAGGTGTCCGCGAACGGCACCGACTGGCGCACCGTGTGGTCGACCTCGGCCGGTGACGGCGGGCTGGACACCGCCGCGTTCACCCCGACCTCGGCCCGATGGGTCCGCTTCCACGGCGTCCAGCGGGCCACCCAGTGGGGCTACTCGCTGAACGAGGTGTCGGTGCACGGCGCCTGACCGGGGAACGCCGCGGGGCCCGGCAACTGCCGGGCCCCGCAGTACAGGTGACGGTGCGTCAGTACGGCTTGACCAGCACGTGGGCGGCGCCCGGGATGCCGACCTTCAGCAGCTCGTCCTCCTCGGGGGTGGTCGCGGTGCCGGTCTCCTGCTTGAGGACGGCCCGGGACAGCGACTGGACGAACATCGCGCGCGGGCGGCGGCGGGCCTCCCAGGCGGCCAGCGCGGCCGGGACGTCCGCGGCGGCGTCCAGCTCCTGGGCCAGCACCAGGGCGTCCTCGACGGCCATCGCGGCGCCCTGCGCCAGGTGCGGGGTGGAGGCGTGCGCGGCGTCGCCGGCCAGCACCACCCGGCCGACGTGCCAGGGCTCCTCGACGGTGACCTGGGAGATCCGCGAGTACACCACGGCGGCCGGGTCGGTGACGTGGGTGAGCGCCTCGGCGACCGGGCCGGCGAAGCCGGCCAGCCGCTCGGCGAGCTGCTCGTGGGCCCGCTCCGGGTCCGGGCGGAAGTCCTCGGCCTCGGCGAACACCGCGCCCAGGTACATGAGTTCGGGGGTGATCGGGGTGAGCAGCGCCTTGGCGGCCTGGTTGCCGGTGCTCATCACCACGCCCTGCACCTCGTCCTGCCGGGGCACGGTGACCCGCCAGTTGGCGAAGCCGGTGTACTCGGGGCGGTAGCGGTCGCCGTACAGGCGGGTGCGCAGCGGCGAGCCGATGCCGTCGAAGCCGACCACCAGGTCCCAGCGGCCGGTCGAGCCGTCGGACAGCGTGACGTCCACGCCCTCGCCGTCGTCGGCGAGTTCGGCGATGGTGGTGCCGAAGCGGACGGTCGCGCCGGCCTCGGCGGCGGCCCGGCCGAGCACCTCGGCCAGCGCCGGGCGGGGGATGCCGTTGTTGGCGGGGGCGCCGTCCATCCGGGGCTGCGGGATCTTCGCCAGCGGGTTGCCGGCCGGGTCGCAGATGGTCAGCACCTCCCACTCGAAGCCGGCCTCCAGGCACTGCTCCAGCACGCCGAGTTCGCGCATCACGTGCAGCGCGTTGGAGGGCTGGATGATGCCGACGCCGAGCGCGTCGAGCTGCTCGCGGAGCTCGGCCACCTCGACGGTGTGGCCGCGCCGGGCCAGGGCGACCGCGAGGCTGAGGCCGCCGATGCCGCCGCCGTGGACGAGGACGCGCAGGGGTGTTGCCATGGTCTCTCCGTGGGTTCGGGGGACGGCCCGGGCGGGGGCGCGGGCCGTGCGGGTGCGGCGGGGCCGCCGGGTCAGCCGACCGGCAGCGCCATCAGGTGGTCGACCAGGGCCAGCAGGGCGTCCCGGCCGAACGAGCGCTCGCGGACGTCGCCGACCAGCATCGGCACGTGCGGGTCGAGGTCGAGGGCGGCCCGGATCTCGGCGTCGGAGCGGGTGTTGACGCCGTGGAAGCAGTTGATCGCCACCACGAACGGGATGCCGCGGCTCTCGAAGAAGTCGATCGAGGCGAAGCTGGTCTCCAGCCGGCGGGTGTCGGCGATGACGACGCCGCCGAGCGCCCCGTTGACCAGGTCGTTCCACATGAACCAGAACCGCTCCTGGCCGGGCGTGCCGAACAGGTAGACCACCAGCTCGGGGCTGACGGTGATCCGGCCGAAGTCCAGGGCGACGGTGGTGGTGGTCTTCTGGTCGACGCCGGACAGGTCGTCCACGCCGACGCTGGCGGTGGTCAGGTACTCCTCGGTGCGCAGCGGCGCGACCTCGCTGACCGCGCCGACCAGGGTGGTCTTGCCGACGCCGAAGCCGCCGGCGATCAGGATCTTGACCGCGGCTGCGGCGGCCGGGGTGCTGGTCATCTCAAAGCCTCCTCAGGCCCTCACGTACGGCGGCCAACAGGCCGCGGTCGGCGCCGCCCGCGGCCCGGGCCACCGAGATCGGGGCCCGGGCCGTCAGGAGGCCCTGCGCGACGAGGTCGCCGAGCAGGATCTTGGTGACCGAGACCGGCAGGTCGAGGTCGGCGGCGACCTCGGCCACCGCGGCCGGGGTCCGGCACCGGTCGATGATGATCCGGTGCTCGGGCTGCAGCCGGGCGGGCCTGACCGGCGCGCCGTAGGCGTCGACCGGGGCCGGCACGCTGGTGAGCAGGGTGATCAGGGTGAAGTCGTCGCGCTCGGGCGCGGTGCGGCCGCGGGTGATCGTGTACGGCCGCACCATGCTGTCGGCGCCGTCGTCCCCGTCCTCGTACCCGTACTCGTCGTCCCAGGGCAGGGCGTTCACGCGCGTTGCCCGCTGCGGACCCCGAACGCGTCGAAGTCGCCGCGCTGCGGGGTGCTGAGCTTCTGGCCGACCTGCTGGACCAGGTTGTGCATGGCCAGCGACATCACCTCGGCGTCGACGTCCTGCGAGGCGATCACGGCCAGGTGGGTGCCCGAGCCGGCCGCGATGACGAACAGCCAGAGGTCGGCGAGTTCGACGATCACCTGGTGCACCGGGCCGCCCGCGAACAGCTGGCCCACGCCGCGGGCCAGGCTCTGCTGGCCGGTGGCGACGGCCGCGAGGCGCTCGGCGTCGGAGCGGTCGATGCTGCGGGAGTGGCCGACCACGAGGCCGTCGTCGGAGAGCAGCACGGCGTTCTTGGTGCCGGCCACCGAGTCCACCAGGCCGTCCAGCAGCCAGTCGAGATCCTGGTGGGTGGCGGTAGTGCGCGTCATGACCGGTCTTCTCCCGTCGGGGTGTGGTTGTTGTTCCAGCCGTCGGCCGGGCCCGTCCGCCCCTCGGTGCCGCCGGCGGTGTCGGCGGCCGGGGGGACCTGGCCGCCGCGCGCCTCGCGGGAGCGCCGCTGGAACGCCCCGATCGCTGCTCCGGCCCGTCGGGGGGCCGGTCGGAACAGCGGGTTCTCGTCCCAACGGGGCGGCGCGGGCGCTTCCTTGGGGGCCGCGGGGTCGATCCGCAGCTCGTCGGCCAGGCTGGCCTGGCGGATCCGGCGCGGCAGCGGGGGTTCGCCGCCGGGCGGCGGGTACGCCGACGCCGGGAGGGGGGCGGGGGCTTCCCGGTGCCCGGCGGGCGGCGGCCACGCACCGGCCGCGGCGGGCTCGGGGTGGTGCCCGGCGGGCAGCGCGTACGGGGTGGGCGCGGGCTGCAGCGGCAGGATCGCGTCGGGGAACGGCTGCTCGTGGCCGGTCGCCGGGTACGGCTCGTAACCGGCCGCCGGGTGCTCCCCGTGCGGTGCGCCCAGCTGCTCGTACTGCGGGTACGGCTCCTCGGCGGGGTACGGGGCGGCGGGGGCGTACGGGTCCACGGCGGGTGCCTCCTCGACCGCCGACGGCAGGCTGTAGGACACCGAGACCGGTTCGGACCCGGCGGTGAGGGCGGTGACGCCGGCCAGGGCCTGGCCGCGGTTGCGGGTCGGCAGGCCGCCGGACGGCTGGGCGGGGACGATGGTGGGCCGGGCGTTCGGGTCGGGGACGATCAGTTCCTCGGGGACGAGCACCACGACCCGGGTGCCGCCGAACGCGGACTGGCGGAACTCGACCCGCAGGCCGTGCTGTTCGGCGAGCCGGGAGACGACGTAGAAGCCGAGCCGGATGTCGTTGCCGCGGGCGAGCACGTCGGCGCGCGGCGGGCGGGCCATCATCGCGTTGGCGCCCTCGATCTGGTCCTCCTCCATGCCCAGGCCGCGGTCCTCGACCTCGATGGCCACGCCCCGGCTGACCCGGCCGGCCCGGACCTCGACCGGGTTCGGCGGGCGGGAGAAGGTCAGCGCGTTCTCGATCAGCTCGGCGAGCACGTGGGCGACCGGGCCGACGGCCCGCTCGGAGATCCACGGGCTGCCCTCCAGGTCGATGCTGACCCGCTGGTAGTCCTGCACCTCGCCCTGGGCGGAGCGCATCACGTCCAGCAGCGGGACGGGCTTGCGCCAGCGCCGGTGCGGGGCGCCGCCGGCCAGGATGACCAGGTTCTCCTCGTAGCGGCGCAGGCGCGCGGTGAGGTGGTCGAGGTCGAACAGGCCCTCCAGGAACTCCGGGTCCTCGTGGCGGCGTTCGAGCTCGTCCAGCTTCTTGAGCTGCTGGCCGATCAGCTGCTGGGTGCGGCGGGCGATCCGCTGGAGCAGCCGCTCGTAGGCGCGGTGCTGGTCGGCCTGGGCGACGGCGGACTGCACCGCGCTGGCCCGGGCCAGGTTGAACGCCTCGGCCAGCTTGGCGAGTTCGTCGCCGGTGCGGCCCCACGGGTCGGGGGCGACGGCCCGGGCGTGCTCCTCCGGGTCGACCTGTTCGCCGTTGCCGAGCCGTTCGACGACGGCGGGCAGCGTGGTCTGGAGGTCCTCGGCCTGCTCCTGGAGCCGGCCGATCCGGCGGCGCAGGGTGCGGGTGATCCGCCAGGAGGTGACGGCGACCACGATGACGGCGATCAGGCCGATCACGGTGGTCAGCACCAGCCGGACGGCGAGCGAGATGATGCTGCTCTTGCCGTGGTCGACCACGTAGGCGGTGCGGTACTCGAGCAGGTCGACGAGCTGCGGGTTGAGCGCGTCGACGGCCTGCCGCCAGGCGCTCTGGTCGCCGGTGAGGGCGATCCGGCCGTTGCGGTCGGCGGCGGCGGGCCTGAGCAGCTGCTGCTCGACGTCGCCCTTGGCCTTCCAGGCGGAACTGCCGGTGATCTGCTTCCACTTGGCGGCCTGGTCGGCGGCCAGGTAGGGCGCGACCTTGGTGCCGAACTGGAAGTCCTGTTCGGCGACGGCCTGCCGCAGCTGCTGGTAGTCCTCGGCGCTCAGGCTGCCGGTGGGCCAGCCGCGGGCCAGCAGGGCGTCCGAGCGGGAGATCATCTCCTTGCCCCAGAACAGGTCGACCAGCGGCGCGGAGATGGTGGTCATCTGCCCGTTGTCGACGTGGCTGAGCGCGGCGAACAGCTTGAGGTCGACCGCGATCAGGTCGGTGTAGTAGCCGTAGACCGCGGCCTGCTGCTGCTCGCTGCCGCTGTCGACCAGGGCGCGCTGGGCGGGCAGTTGGTTGATGGACTGCCGGGCCAGCCCGACGGCTTCCTTGACTTCGTCCGGGGCGTCGGAGGCGGCCACGTCGGACGCCTTCTGGAAGTCGCGGATGGCCTGGTCGGTCTTGGCGCGCTGGCTGCGCAGCGCGTCGGTGACCCCGCTGTGGGTGGCGAGGACGTCGGCGCTCAGGCGCCGCTCCTCCTGGAGGTTGTAGTAGACGATGTTGGACGGCTGCCCGGCCTCCTGCGCGAGCAGGCCCTGGGCCGCCTGGCGCTGGAAGTCCAACAGGAGCTGTCCGCTGGTGACGGCCCACAGGGCGGCCAGCGCCACACTGGGGACGATCGCCAGGACGAGCAGGGTCGCGCGGAGCGAGAGCCGACCCGTTCTGATCCGCCGAGAAGCGCGCGTGCGCAGGGCATTCTCCTTGGGGACGACACCAGTCGTTCACAACTGGTCGAATCTGACAGGACTCTGACGGACGGATACTAGTCACACGGTATAAGGACATGAAAAACCGCTGCCCAGTCCCGGTCCCCCGGCGGCCCCGGACGGCGCCCGGGAACGGCGCCCGGAAACGCCGGACGACGGCCGGGAACGCCGGACGGACCGCCGGCTCCCCTCCAGGGCCGACGGTCCGTCCGGTCTCGCAGCGCCGGGTCAGGCCGGCCGGCCCTCCCGGGCCGCCTGGTCCGCCTGCCCGCCCGCGCCGACCGGGCCCAGCCGGGTCGCGGCGGTGGCCTTCAACTCGGGCGCCAGCCGGGCCACGTCGCGGGAGCCGACCAGCGCGATCAGGCCGGGCAGGAAGCCGCGGACCGGCTGCATGCCGCGCAGCCAGGCCTGCGCGTAGACGTGCGCGGAGCGGCGGGCCAGCCCGGCCACCAGGCGGTCGACGGCGGGGCCGATCGGGTAGGTCTTGTTGGCGGGCCAGGGCAGCTTGGCCCGCATCTGCCGCAGCACGGCGTCCTGGTCGGCGCCCCGGACCATGTCGGTGTCGGTCCAGCTCAGGTAGCCGACGCCGACCTTGACGCCCTGGTGGGCGACCTCGGCGCGCAGCGCGTGCGCGAAGGACTCGACGCCCGCCTTGGAGGCGCAGTACGCGGACATCAGCGGGGCCGGGGTCAGCGCGGCCAGCGAGGCGATCTGCAGCAGGTAGCCGCGGCTCTCGGCGAGCGCGGGCAGGAAGGCCCGGGCGGTGGCGACCGAGCCGAGCAGGTTGACCTCGACCACCCGGGTCCAGGCCCGGTGGTCGCTGTCCTGCATCGGGCCGCCGAGCGCGATGCCCGCGTTGGCGACCACGGCGTCGATCCGCCCGTACCGGTCCTTGATCCGGTTCGCGGTCTCGGTGAGCGCGTCCAGGTCGGTGACGTCGGCCTCCCAGGCGGAGGCGTGCTCGCCGCACTGGGCGGCGACCGCCTTCAGCTCGGCGGGCTCCAGGCCGACCAGCGCGACCTTGGCGCCGCGTTCGGAGAGCTTGCGGGCCATCAGCGCGCCGAGGCCGCGGGCGGCTCCGGTGATGACGACGACCTGCGAGGACAGCGGCGGGGTCATGCGGTCTCCTCCAGCGGTTCGGCGACGGCCCGCGGTTCGGCGGCGGTCGGGGGCTCTGCGGCGGTCGGGGGCTCTTCGGCGACCGACGGTTCGGCCGCTGACGGTCCGGCGGCCAGGGCGGCGACCCGGCGGATCTCGGCGGCGACCTCGGCGGGCCGTTCGACCGGGCTCATGTGGCCGGTGCCGGGCAGTTCCAGCAGGCCGCGCGGGTCGGCCAGGGCGGCGGCGATCCGGCGGGCGTGCACCGGCGGGGTGAGCTTGTCGTGGCTGCCCGCGATCACCGCGGTGGGGGCGGCGAGCCGGGCCAGGCCGTCGTGCACGTCGAGGGTGTCGAGCACGGTCGCCCAGCGGAAGCGGACCTGCGCCGGGCAGGCGTGCACCACCTGCGCGCACGCCTCGACCCGGTCGGCGGGGGTGGCCGGGCCCATGGTGGCGTACTTGAGGGCGGCCCGGGTGAGGCCGGTGACCGGGCCGAGCGGGAGCCGGGAGCGCAGGATCTGCCGGTGCAGGAAGCGGCGCAGGCCCCTGGCCCGGACGGCGGGCGGCAGCACGGTCAGTTCGGCGATCAGCTCGCCGGGGCCGGTGTTGACCAGCACGTTGGCGGCGGTGCGCCCGGCGACGGCGGGGCGCCCGCCGGCCGCCATGATGGTCATGCCGCCCATGCTGTGGCCGACCAGCACGGCGCGCCGCCCGTCGGGGACGGTCGCGGTGAGCACCGCCTCCAGGTCCTCGGCGAGCTTGGCGGTGGCGTACCCGTCGGCGCCCGCGGGGGCGGGGCTGCGGCCGTGGCCGCGCTGGTCGTAGGCGACGACCCGGAAGTCGGCGGCCAGCCGGTTGACCACCGGCGCCCAGAACGCGGTGGAGCAGGTCCAGCCGTGGGCGAGCACGACCAGCGGCGCGCCGTCGGACCCGTACTCCTCGACGTTGAGCTCGGCGCCGTCGGCGGAGCGGACGGTGCGCACGGCCGCCGGGTCGGGCAGCACGCAGTCGGCGGGGATGCGGCTCATGCGGACACGACCTCCACGGGCTCGGGGGCGGTTCGTTTGATCAGCTCGTACTCGGCGAGGTCGACGTGCCGGGTGGCGCGGCGGAAGGCGCTGGTGGAACCGGGCCACAGCACGGTGTTCTTCCCGCTCTCCTCCAGGTACCAGCTGCGGCAGCCGCCGGTGGTCCACACGGTGCGGCCCATCTTGTGCTGGAGCTCCAGGTTCCACTGGCGCTGGGCGCGCTCGGTGGGCTGCATGGCGGCGGCGCCGAGCGAGTCGAGGGTGGTGAGCGCGTCGATGAGGTAGTTCAGCTGGGACTCGATCATCAGGATCATCGAGCTGTTGCCGAGCCCGGTGTTCGGGCCGATCAGGAAGAACAGGTTCGGGAAGCCGCGCACGGTCGAGCCGCGCAGCGCCTCCATGCCGTCCTTCCAGCTCTCGGCCAGCGAGGTGCCGCCGATGCCGAAGACCCGCTCGGCGATCGGCAGGTCGGTGACGTGGAAGCCGGTGCCGAAGACGATCGCGTCGACCTCGTGCTCGCTGCCGTCCGCGCCGACCAGGGTCGAGCCGCGCAGCTCGCGCAGGCCGCCGGGGACCACCTCGGTGTTGGGGGCGGCGAGCGCCGGGTAGTAGGTGTTGCTGAGCAGGATCCGCTTGCAGCCGATCCGGTAGTCGGGGGTGAGGGTGGCGCGCAGCGCCGGGTCGGCGACGGCCTTGTGCAGGTGCCGCAGCGCGACCTGCTGGACCAGCTTCAGCAGCTGCGGGCGGCGGACGAACGCGTCGACCTGCAGCTCGCGCATGGCGAACAGCCCGGCCCGGCGCAGCAGTCCGGTCGGCGGGAGCTTGGCGTGCAGCCACTTCTCCGCGCCGCTCACCTCGCGGTCGGCGCGCGGCAGGACCCAGGCGGGGGTGCGCTGGAAGACCGTCAGGCGGCCGACGGCCGGCTGGATCGCCGGGATGATCTGGGCGGCGGAGGCGCCGGTGCCGACCACGGCGACGCGCTTGCCCGCCAGGTCGTAGTCGTGGTCCCAGCGGGAGGAGTGGAAGACCTTGCCGGGGAAGGCGTCCAGGCCGGGCAGGTCGGGGATCTGCGGGTCGGCGAGCGGTCCGGCGGCGGAGACCACGGCGTCGGCGGTCCAGCTGCCGGCCGCGGTGGTGACCCGCCAGCGGGTGTGCTCCTCCTCCCAGCGCAGCTCGGTGACCTCGGCGCCGAAGCGCAGGTGCGGGCGCAGGCCGAAGGTGTCGGCGATCCGCTCCAGGTAGGCGCGGATGTCGGGCTGGCCGGAGAACACCCGGGGCCACTCGGGGTTGGGCGCGAACGAGAACGAGTACAGGTGCGAGGGCACGTCGCAGGCGCAGCCCGGGTAGGAGTTGTCGCGCCAGGTGCCGCCGACCGAGTCCGCGCGCTCCAGGATCACGAAGTCGGTGATGCCGGCCCGGCGCAGGCGGACGCCGGCGCCGAGACCGCCGAAGCCGGAGCCGATGACGGCGGCCCGGACGTGCGGGACGGCCCGCTCCGACCCGGGGTCGGTACCGGGCGCGGGGGGCTTCTTGCTGCGGGCTGCCATGGGCGGGCCTCCTGGCGAGGGTGGGGGTGCGGGTGGCCGGCGGTGCTGCGGGAGGTGCAGCGCTGGATGCTGCCAGTAATCACTGGCGCGTTTGGCAGAGTAGCCCTTGTTGACACCGAGTGGAATAGCGCGGGACGTCGCTGTTTCCGTGCCGCCCGGCGGCCCTATGCTGACCGGCGTGGCGGAGATCGAACAGGACCACGAGCGGCCCCGCGCCTACCGCGTCGCCGAGCTCGCCGAGGCGGCCGGCGTCAGCGTGCGCACCGTCCGCTTCTACCGCGAGCGACGGCTGCTCCAGCCGCCCCGCAAGGAGGGCCGGATCGCCTGGTACGGCGAGGAGCACCTGGCCCGGCTGCGGCTGATCGCCGAACTGCTGGAGCGCGGCCACGCGCTGGGCGGCATCGCCGAGCTGATCGGCGCCGGCGAGGACGGCCGGGACGTCGCCGAACTGATCGGGCTACAGGCCGCGCTGGTGGCCCCCTGGTCGGACGAGACGCCCGTGCACCTGGGCTGGGACGAGCTGCGCGCGGCGTTCGGCGACCAGCTCACCGAGGCCAACACCGCCGAGTCCGTCGCCCAGGGCTACATCACCGTCCGCCCCGACGGCATCACCCACGTCAGCCGCCGCCTGATGGACGCCACCGTCGCGCTGGTCGACGAGGGCGTGCCGCTGGCCGCCGTGCTGGCCGTCAGCCGGCGGGCCGCCGAGTACGCGGACGCGATGGCCGACCTGTTCGTCGCCCTGATCCGCGACCAGTTGCTCGGCGCGCTCACCCGGGTCCAGGACCTCACCCCCGCCGAGGCGGCCCGGCTCACCGAGCTGATCCAGCGCGTCCGCCCGCTCGCCCGGGCCGTCAACGACGCCCAGTTCGGCCTCGCCATGGACCGCCGGGTGCGCGCCGAGTACGACGGCCTGACCGGCCCGTGAGCCGTCCCGGCGCCCCGGCGCCGTCCCGCACGTCACCTGCGCACCGTCCGCACCACCACGGCATGGGAGAGTGGGAGGCGGTGAAGGGAGCACGGGCGTGTTGATGGAGAAGGTCACCGAGATCCTCGTGGAGGCATCGGCGGAGGCGGTCGAGCCGAGGTTCCGGGCCCTGGCCGAGGGCGAGGTGATGGAGAAGGCCCCCGGTGAGATCGTCACCGTCGCCGACCGGGAGGCCGAGCGGATCATCGCCCGGCGCCTGCGCGAGCTGCTCCCGGTGCCCGTGGTCGGCGAGGAGGCCGTCGCCGCCGACCCGGACCTGGCCCTCGCCCTGGCGACCGAACCCGCCGCCTGGCTGGTCGACCCGGTCGACGGCACCCGCAACTTCGTCGCCGGCAGCCCGTCCTACGCGGTGATGGCCTCCCTGGTCCGCCGGGGCGAGACCGTCGCCGCCTGGATCTGGCAGCCCTGCACCCGCACCGCGTACACCGCCGAACTCGGCTCCGGCGCCTGGCGCGACGGTGAGCGGCTCGTCCTGGGGAGGGCCACCACCGCCCCCGAGAAGTGGACCGGCATCCTCAAGACCCGCTACTTCGCCCCGCCCACCGGTCACCGCCTGCTCGCCAACACCCTCGCCCTCGGCCCCCTCGACCCCGGCCGCGGCGCCGCCGGCATCGAGTACCCCCTGGTCGCCACCGGCGAGCACGACTTCCTGCTCTACTGGCGCACCCTCCCCTGGGACCACGCCCCCGGCTCCCTCCTGGTCACCGAGGCGGGCGGCCGCAGCGCCCGCTTCGACGGCACCCCCTACCGCCCCGAGGCCCCCGGCGGCCCCAACGGCCTCCTGGTCGCCACCGACCCCGACCAGTGGGAGACCCTCCGGGGGATCCTGCTGGAGGGCGTCTGATCCGCCCGGAGCCGGAGCCGCGGGGACGGTCCGTCAGGAAGCCGTCGGCTGCGGGCTCATCGCCCGCTCGTACATCTTCTCCTCGGCCCGCTTGAGCAGGTCGGCGGCCTTCTTCCGGGACGCCTCCTCGGCCTTGTCGAGCGCGCCCGGGTAGTCCGCGGACATCCCCGCGCCCGCGCCGTAGTCGACCTCGACCGTCAGGCTCAGGTTCCCGTCGCAGACGCCCGACTTGAGGGTCAGCTGGTCGACCGGCCCGGGGATGGTGTCGGTGAGCGGGTGCCGGACCGACAGCCGGTAGGCCTCCTGGCCGAGCCCTCCGGGGTCGGTCGGCTCGTACGTGCGGGTCTCGTCCGGCTTGGGGCCGCCGATCGGGGACTTGGCGATGCCCTCCTCGACCTCCAGCCAGTGGCAGCCGTGGGCCTCCTTGAAGATCGTCGCGTCGACGGTGACCCGCCAGTCCTCCGTGTCCGGGCCGGCGTCGTAGCTGCAACTGAGCGTCGTGGAAGGGTCGCTCGGGATGCCCTCGCTGGTCACCGGTATGGAGTCCCGCAGTTTCCCGGGCAGGCCGGGGTCGCCCACCGCCGCGCAGAGGTCGGGGAGCAGGCGGTACCAGCCGACCTGTTTCGCCTTGCCGCCGCCACTGCCGCTGCTGCTGTCACCACCACTGCTGCCGCCGCCGGTGCAGGCGGTGAGGAACACGAGGCCGGCCGCCAGGAGGGCGGCCGGTCCGGTACGGGAGGTCAGGCTCCGACTCGTCACGGCGCCAGGCTAGTGCGGCGGCCGCGCGCGTTCACCGGTTTTGCGGTCCTTGCCCCCGTCGCGCGTACTCGCCCCGGCTTCGACCACCGCCCGTAGCAGGGCGGCCAGTTGCTCCTGCGTGGTGTGCGGGTTGAGCAGGGTGAGTTTGAGCCGGACCCGGCCCGGGCCGTGGCCGGGGAGTTCGGTGCGGCCGACGACGGCGCGGCCGGTGCGGAGCAGGTGGCGGCGGAGTTCGGCGTTGACCCGGTCGCTGTCGGCGGGGTCGGGGACGGCGTAGCGGAAGACCACGGTGGTCAGGACGGGATCGCAGTGGAGTTCCAACTCGGGTGCGGCGCGGACGAGTTGCGCTGCCTGCCGGGCGGCGAGGTGGCAGCGGTCGACCAGGGCGCCGAGGCCGTCGCGGCCCAGGACCCGCAGGGTGACGGCGAGTTTGAAGGCGTCGGGGCGGCGGGTGGTGCGCAGGGACTGGCCGAGCAGGCTGGGGTAGCCGGCGGCTTCGTCGTCGGCGGGGTTGAGGTAGACCGCGCGGCGGGCGAGCGAGGCGTAGGTGCGGGCTTCGCGGGCCAGGAAGACGCCGGTGGCGGCGGGTTGCCAGCCGAGTTTGTGCCAGTCGAGGGAGACCGAGTCGGCCCGGTCGAGGCCGGCGAGCAGCGGGGCGAGCCGTTCGGAGAGCAGCGCCCCGCCGCCGTAGGCCGCGTCGACGTGCAGCCAGGCGCCGTGGCGGGCGGCGAGGTCGGCGATCTCGGGGAGCGGGTCGATCGCGCCGGTGTCGGTGGTACCGGCGGTGGCGACCACCGCGATGGGGGTGGCGCCCTCCCAGCCCGCTTCGACGAAGGCGTCGGCCAGCGCGCCGGCGTCCATCCGCAGGTCGCGGTCGACGGGGACGGTGCGGACGGCGCGTTCGCCGAGGCCGAGCAGGGCGGCGGCGCGCTGGACGGAGAAGTGGGCGGCTTCGGAGGCCAGGATCCGGGGGCGGACGCCCGTCGGCAGGCCGTTCAGTTCGACGTCCGGGCCGAGGCGCTGGTCGCGGGCCAGCATTAGGCCCATCAGGTTGGACTCGGTGCCGCCGGTGGTGAGGACGCCGGCCGCCCGGGCGGGGTCGAAGCCGACCAACTCGGCCATCTCGGCGAGCAGTTCGCTCTCCAGGGCGGTGGCGGCGGGGGCCTGGTCCCAGGAGTCCTGGGACGGGTTGAGGGCGCTGACCGCGAGGTCGGCGGCGACCGCGACGGCCAGCGGCGGGCAGTGCAGGTGCGCGGCGCACGCCGGGTCGGCCGGGTCGGCCGCGCCGTGTGCCAGCAGTTCGGCCAGCCCTCCGAGCGCGGCCGGCCCGTGCGCGCCGGCGAGTGCTTCCCGCACCTGCGCGGCGAGTTGCTCCGGCGTCCCGGCCGGGATCGGCCCGCCGCGCCGGGCCGCGCCGGCCGCGAGCCCGGCCAGTACTTCGGCGACCAGCGGCCGCAGGGCCTCCGCTCCGGCGGCTCCGCCGGAGAGTGCGGCCGTTCCTTCCGGGTGCTGCCCGTCCATCGCCCCGCCCCTGGTCGATATCTGATCCGTCGTCATGTCTGTTTCCCTGCTCACTGGTTGCTGTTCACCGGCTGCCGTGCGGCGGACTCGACGGCGTCGCAGAGGCGGTCGAGGACGGCTTCGGCCTGCTCGTCGGTGATGGTGAGCGGGGGGAGCAGGCGCAGGACGGCGTCGTGGCGGCCGCCGAGTTCGACGATCAGGCCGCGGGCGAGGCAGGCTTCGCGGACCCGGACGGCGAAGGCGTGGTCGGCGGGGTGGGCGCCGCAGCTGTCGGGTTCGCCTTCGGGGTCGACGAGTTCGACGCCGAGCATCAGGCCGCGGCCGCGGACGTCGCCGATCTGCGGGAGGCGGTCGCGGGCGCCGTCGAGGCGGGCGGCGATCCGGGCGCCGACCGTCTCGGCGCGGGCGACCAGCCCGTTGGCGGCGATGTGGCGGAGGGTGGCGGCGCCGGCGGCCATGGCGAGGGTGTTGCCGCGGAAGGTGCCGGTGTGGGCGCCGGGCTGCCAGCCGTCGTACTCGTCGCGGTAGACCACGACGGCGAGCGGGAGGCTGCCGCCGATGGCCTTGGAGAGGACCATCGCGTCGGGTTCGATGCCGCTGTGCTCGACGGCCCACATCCGCCCGGTGCGGCCGACGCCGGTCTGCACCTCGTCGAGGATCAGCGGGATGCCGCGTTCGGCGGTGATCCGGCGCATCTCGCGCAGCCAGTCGTCGGGGGCGGGGACGACGCCGCCCTCGCCCTGGACGGCCTCCAGGATCATCGCGGCGGGCGGCAGCACGCCCCCGGAGGGGTCGTCGAGCAGGCGTTCGGTGTAGGCGGCGGCGAGCTGCGCGCCGCGGTCGCCGCCGACGCCGAACGGGCAGCGGTAGGCGTACGGGTAGGGCAGCCGGGTGACTTCGCCGCCGCTGGGCAGCGGGGCCTTGACGGCGGTGTTGCCGGTGACGGCGAGGGCCCCGGCGGTCATGCCGTGGTAGGCGCCGGTGAAGGCCAGGGCGCCGCGGCGACCGGTGGCGGTCTGCATGAGCTTGAGGGCGGCCTCGACGGCGTCGGTGCCGGCCGGGCCGCAGAAGTGGATCCGGGACCTGGCGGCGAACTTCTCCGGGAGGCTCTCCAGCAGGGCGGTGGTGAAGTCGTCCTTCTCGGCGGTGGCGAGGTCGAGCAGGTGCAGGGGGGCGCCGCTGTCGAGGGTGCGGCGGATCGCGTCGAGCACCACGGGGTGGTTGTGGCCGAGCGCGAGGGTGCCGGCGCCGGAGAGGCAGTCGAGGTAGCGGCGGCCGTCGGCGCCCTCGACCGTCATGCCGTTCGCGCGCACCGGGACGATCGGGAAGGACCGGGCGTAGGTGCGGGCGGCCGATTCGCGGATGCGCTGGCGGCGCAGGATCGCGTCGCCGGCCGGTGCGGCGGGGGTGCCGACGGTGAGGGTCACAGCAGGAGCTCCCTTGCGAAGTTAGGTAAGCCTAACTTTATCTCCGGGCGGTTCGGGGCGGACGCCACCGGGCCCGTTGATCACCCGTCCGGGTGAGCCCGCCGCCCCCGGATCACCCGTCCGGCCCCGGCACTCCCCCGCCCGGCCCCCTTCGGCTCCGCCCGGCGTCCCCGCCTCCCCCAACGAGCCGGACCGCCGCCGGTCACGGCCGCCGCCCGGCCCGTCCGGCCCGGGCACCCGCCCAAGTACCCTCCCCTCCATGGACACTTCGCCGACCCCGCGGTCCGCCGCCGCCCACTCCCGCGAACTGGCCGAGACCCGCGCCTTCTTCGCCGAACGCGCCGCCCGCTGGGACGGCAAGTACCCGGACGACAGCCCGCGCTACGCCGCCGCAATCGCCGACACCGGCCTGGCCCCGGGACAGTTCGTGATCGACGCGGGCTGCGGCACCGGCCGGGCGCTGCCGCTGCTGCGGGCCGCCGTCGGCCCGGCCGGCACCGTGCTGGGCGTCGACCTGACGCCCGAGATGCTCGAACGGGCCGCCGCCCACCGGGACGCGGCCGCGCTGCTGCTGGCCGACTGCACCCGGCTGCCGCTGCCCGACGCGGTCGCCGACCTGGTGTTCGGCGCGGGCCTGGTCTCGCACCTGCCCGGCCCGGCCGCCGGACTGCGCGAACTCGCCCGGGTCACCCGCCCCGGCGGCCGGCTCGCGCTCTTCCACCCGCTCGGCCGGGCCGCGCTGGCCGCCCGCAAGGGCCGCCCGCTCACCCCCGACGACCTGCGCGCCCGCGAGCACCTCTTCCCGCTGCTGGCCGCCAACGGCTGGGCCCCGCTCTCCTACACCGACGAGCCGGACCGCTACCTGGTGCTCGCCGAGCGCAGCTGACACCGGTCACCCCGGCCACCGTCCCGACCACCCAGGCCACCGCCCCGCCGGCTCAGTCGCCGCTCCACCGGTAGCCCAGCTCGGGGCGGCCGACCTGGCCGTAGCGCGGCTCGCGGGTGGCGTGGCCGGTGCCGACCAGGTGCTCCAGGTAGCGGCGGGCGGTGATCCGGGAGACGCCGGTGGCCTCGCCGGCCGCACCCGCCGAGAGGCCGTCGGGGGCGGCGCGCAGCGCGGCGGCCAGGGTGTCGAGGGTGTCGGCGGACAGGCCCTTGGGGAGGCTGCTGCGGTCGCTGCCGCGCAGCAGGGCGAGCGCCCGGTCCACCTCGTCCTGGCCGAGCGCCTGCCCGGGGCGGTCCAGGTTGGCCCGGTAGCGGGCGTACTGGCGCAGCCGGTCGCCGAGCGCGGCGGCGCCGAACGGCTTGAGCAGGTACTGGACGACGCCCGCGCTGACGGCCTGCCGGACCATGGCGAGGTCGCGGGCGGAGGTGACGGCGATGACGTCGGCGCCGTGCCCGGCGGCCCGCAGCGCGGCGCACAGGTGCAGGCCGTGGCCGTCGGGCAGGTAGAGGTCGAGCAGCACCAGGTCGACGGGGGCGCCCGCGGTGCGGGTGCGTTCGAGGGCGCGGACCGCCTCGGCCCGGGAGTGGGCGACGGCGGCGACGGTGAAGCCGGGGGTGCGGGCGACGTAGCGGGCGTGCGCGTCGGCGGCGACCGGGTCGTCCTCGACCACCAGGACGCGGATCGGCTCTCCGGTCACCGGGCACCCACCTCCGCGCGCTGCAGCGGCAGCCGGACGGTGAGCACCGCGCCGCGCCCGCCCCGGCCGTCCCCGTCGCCGTCGCCTTCTCCGCCGCCGTCGCCGTCGCCGCCGAGCCGGACCTCGCCGCCGTTGCGGCGGGCGGTCTGGGCGACCAGGGCGAGGCCGAGGCCGCGGCCGTGCTGCTTGGTGGTCCAGCCGCGCCGGAAGACGTCCTCGGCGGCGGCCGGGTCGACGCCGGGGCCGGTGTCGGCGACCCGCAGCAGCAGGTGGCCGTCGTCGGTGCGGGCGGTGACGTGGACCTCGGGGGCGGCGTGGGCGGCGTTCTCGATGGCGGCGTCCATGGCGTTGTCGATCAGGTTGCCGAGCAGGGTGACCAGGTCGCGCGGGGTGAGCCGGTCGGGCAGCACGCCGTCGTCGATCCGGCTGTCCGCGGTGAGGTGGAGGTCGACGCCGCGTTCGGCGGCCTGGGCGGCCTTGCCGAGCAGCAGGGCGGCGAGCACGGGTTCGCCGACGGCGCCGACCACCTGGTCGGTGAGCCGCTGGGCGAGGGCGAGTTCGGCGGTGGCGAACTCCACCGCCTCCTGGTGGCGGCCGAGTTCGATCAGCGAGACCACCGCGTGCAGCCGGTTGGCGGCCTCGTGGGCCTGCGCGTCGAGGGCCGCGGCGATGCCCTTGACGTTGTCCAACTCGCCGGTGAGGCCCTGGAGTTCGGTGTGGTCGCGGAGGGTGACCACGGTACCGAGGCCGGGCCCGACCGGGGAGGTGTTGAGCAGTACGACGTGCTCGGCGGTCAGGTGCACCTCGTCCCGGACCGGTGCGGCGCTCTCCAGCGCGCGGGTGAGCGACTCCGGCAGGCCGAGCTGACGCACCGTCAGGCCGTCGACCCCGCCGGCCGGTTGGAGGAGCCGGCGGGCGGCGTCGTTGCACAGCAGCACCCGGTGCTCGCGGTCGAGCAGCAGCAGGCCCTCGCGGACCGAGTGCAGCGTCGCCTGGTGGTAGTCGTACAGGTGGGCGAGCTGTTCGGCGTCCATGCCGTGGGTGTGCCGGCGCAGCCGGGCGGCGAGCAGGTAGCTGGCGGCGGCGCCGAGGGCGAGCGCGCTGCCGGCCACGCCGATCAGGGCGAGCAGCGGGGTGCGCAGCCGGGCGGTGATGTTGTCGACGGTGATGCCGGCGCTGACCAGGGCGACCACCCGGTGCTGCCCGTCCAGGACGGGGGTGACCACCCGGACGGACGGGCCGAGGGTGCCGGTGTACGTCTCGTGCTGGGTGCGGCCGGCCCGGGCCTGGTCGGTGTGGCCGAGGAAGGGGCGGCCGATCCGGGCCGGGTCGGGGTGGGTCCAGCGGGTGCCGTCGGGGTCCATCACGGTGATGAAGTCGACGCCGGTGTCGGCCCGGACCTGCTCGGCGTACGGCTGCAGGACGGTGCTGTGGTCGGGCCGGGCGGCGGCCTCCCGGACGGTGGGGGTGTCGGCGACGGCGAGGGCGACGGCGGTGGCCTGCCGGAGCGCGGCGTCCTCGGCGCGCTGGGCGGTGAACAGGTAGGCCAGGACGGCGCCGCCCGCGACCACGGCCGCGACGATCACGACCTGCACGGCGAGCAGCCGGCCGGCCAGGCTGCGCCGGCGGCGGGGTGGCGGCGGCGGGCTGCTGGTCGGGTGCATGCCGACCAGTGTGCACTCCGGGGGGCGGTGCGCCGAAGGCCGGGGAGCGGCGCGGGCCCGGCGGGCCCTGGCAGGCCGGGCACCGCGGGCGCGGCGGGCGGGCGGGCGGGCACCGCGTGAACGCTATGAACGCAAGCGTGCCCCGGTCGCGGTGCGGCCGGATAGTCGTGCGCGGCCCGCCACCCACGGGCCCGGCGCCCTTCCCCCCGGGGGCGCCCACCGAGCCTACGGCGAAGGAGCCGCACGCATGCAGCCGACCCAGCACGAGACGCCGCCCCGGTCGGCCCGGGCCGACCGCACCCACTACCTGTACCTGGCGGTGATCGCCGCGGTGGTCGCGGGCGTGGTGGTCGGGTTGGCCGCGCCCGGGTTCGCGGTGGAGCTGAAGCCGGTGGGCACCGGGTTCGTCAACCTGATCAAGATGATGATCTCCCCGGTGATCTTCTGCACCATCGTGCTGGGCGTCGGCTCGGTGACCAAGGCGGCGAAGGTCGGCCGGGTCGGCGGCCTGGCGCTCGGCTACTTCCTGCTGACCTCGACGGTCGCGCTGGGCATCGGCCTGCTGGTGGGCAACCTGCTGGAGCCCGGCAGCGGGCTGCACCTGACCGCGGCGCTGGCCAAGTCCGGCCACGCGCAGGCCGCGGCGGGCGCGGAGTCCACCACCGAGTTCCTGCTCGGGATCATCCCGACCACCCTGGTGTCGGCGCTGACCGCGGGCCAGGTGCTGCAGACCCTGCTGGTGGCGCTGCTGGTCGGCTTCGCGCTGCAGGCGATGGGCGCGGCCGGGGCGCCGGTGCTGCGCGGCGTGGAGCACCTGCAGAAACTGGTGTTCAAGGTGATGTCGATGATCATGTGGGTGGCGCCGGTCGGCGCGTTCGGCGCGATGGCGGCGGTGGTCGGGGCGACCGGCACGGCCGCGCTGAAGAGCCTCGCGGTGATCATGATCGGCTTCTACGTCACCTGCGTGCTGTTCGTGGTCGTGGTGCTGGGCCTGCTGCTGCGGCTGGCCGCCGGGGTGAACGTGTTCGCCCTGCTGCGCTACCTCGGCCGGGAGTTCCTGCTGATCCTGTCCACCTCCTCCTCGGAGAGCGCGCTGCCCCGGCTGATCGCCAAGATGGAGCACCTCGGGGTGAGCCGCCCGGTGGTCGGCATCACGGTGCCCACCGGCTACAGCTTCAACCTGGACGGCACCGCGATCTACCTCACCATGGCGTCGATCTTCGTCTCCGAGGCGATGGACAAGCCGATGTCGCTGGGCGAGCAGCTCTCGCTGCTGCTGTTCATGGTGCTCGCCTCCAAGGGCGCGGCGGGCGTGACCGGCGCGGGCCTGGCCACCCTGGCCGGCGGCCTGCAGTCGCACAAGCCGGCCCTGGTCGACGGCGTCGGCCTGATCGTCGGCATCGACCGCTTCATGTCCGAGGCCCGCGCGCTCACCAACTTCGCGGGCAACGCGGTCGCCACCGTCCTGATCGGCCACTGGACGGGCGAGCTCGACCGCACCCGGCTGACCGCCGTCCTCTCCGGCGCGCTCCCCTACGACGAGAGCGCCACCGCGGAGCCCGGCGCCGCCGACCTGCCCGCCCAGCCCGGCGCCCCGGCCGCGGAGCAGCCCGCCGGGACCGCCGGGACCGCCAAGTAGCCCGCCGGGAGCGCCAAGTAGCCTGCCGGGAGCGCCGAGCGGCCCGCCGGGAGCGTCACCGGTTCCTGAGCCACGCGAAGTACGGCGGGCCGAACGGCCAGCGCGGCATCGGCTCGCAGTCCGGCTCCACCCCCGCCGGGACGTCCGCCAGGCCGCCCATGCCGTACGCGTACAGCGCGCCGAGCCCGTACCCGGCCAGCAGCAGCACCGGCCACAGCCACCAGGCGCTGCCGGTCCGGCGGGCCAGCGGGGCGGCGAGCAGCAGCATCAGGGCCACGCAGATGCCCATCAGCACCGTCTTGGTGAGCAGCCGGCCCGGCAGCGCCTCGTGGTCCTGCACCAGGCACCAGTGCCAGGCGTCGTCCGAGGTGCCGCTCCCGCGGAGCGCCGCCCAGATGCCGGCGCACACCGTCAGCGGCACCCAGGCGCAGCCGTTCGCCGGGGTGCGCCAACCCCGCCAGGACCGTATCCCCGTACCCATCGGACCTCCGCTCGTGTGGTGATCAACAACCTCCACGCGGGCGGGGGTTCGGCGGTTCCGGGAGCGGGTGCGGGTGCGGGTGCCGGCTGGGCGGGCCGGGTCAGGCGGGTTCGGGGGTGGTGCCGGAGAGGGCCCAGGCGAGGCCGGTGGCGGGGTCCTCGAGGGCGAGGTGGAGGTGGCGGAGGTCGTCGGCGGGTTCGGTCCA
This sequence comes from Kitasatospora sp. NRRL B-11411, assembly GCF_000721345.1. Lineage (NCBI taxonomy): Bacteria > Bacillati > Actinomycetota > Actinomycetes > Kitasatosporales > Streptomycetaceae > Kitasatospora > Kitasatospora sp. NRRL B-11411. The sequence goes on from NZ_JOGH01000070.1 coordinate 25,652, forward strand.
GGCGAGGCAGTGCAGGCGGGCGACCAGGGCTTCGGCACGGGGGCGGGAGGGGGTGGCGGCGCCGTCCATCGCGGTGAGCAGCTGCCAGACGGCGAGCCGCCCCTGGGCGGTGCCGCGGTCGGGGCGGGCGGAGGCGAGGTGGACCAGGGCGGGGTAGAGGGCGGCGAACGGGAGCCGGCCGCCGGTGACCTCGGGGCCGCCGGCCAGTTGGGCGGCGGCGTCGGCGGCGCGGCCGCGGACGCAGACGGCGGTGGTCCAGTCGGCCAGTGCGGCGAGTGCGGCGGTGGCCGGGAGGCCGGTCAACCGGCTGCCGGGGTTGGGGAGTTCGAGGACGGCGAGCCCTTCGCGGGTGGGCGGGGCGAGGTGCAGGGCGCGCCGGGCGCCGCCGCCGGGCAGGTACTCGCGGACCCGGGTGTCGCGCTCCCAGCCGCCCTCCTCCCAGGGCTGCAGCCGGTACGGCACCCCGGTCGGGTCGAGGGCGTCGGCGCCGGGGTCCTCGCCGAGCAGGGCGCGGGTGTGGGCGGCGAGCCGGCGGATCGGGGGCGGCAGCGGGAGGGCGTCCAGGACGGCCCGGGGGTGGCGGGTGGCGAGCACCTCCCAGAGCGGTCCGGCGTCGTGGTCGGCGGCGGTCGCGGGGGCGCCGGGCCCGCCGTCCGGGTCGAACAGCCGGGCGGCGAGGGCGGCGGGCGCGCCGTACGCGAGCAGGTGGCCGAGCGGGCCGGAGAGCGGGTCGCCGAGGGCCCTGGCGAGCCGGAAGCGTTCCAGCAGTTCGTCCCACCGGCCCTGTTCGGCGAGCCGCCGCCCGGAGGGGCCCCACCCGTAGCGCTCCGGCCGCCCGACCCCCGGCCCGTTCTCCACGATCATCCGGTCAATGTACGACCGTACCGGCGCGTTCCCCTGACACCCCGTCAGTGGCGGAGTGTCACGGAAGGCCGGGCCCGGCCGGCCGGTACGGCTGCGGGCCCATCAGCCCGTGCCGGTAGGCGGCGGCCACCGCCTGCGAGCGGTCGCGCGCGCCGAGCTTGCCGAGGATCCGTTTGACGTGCGTCTTCACGGTGGACTCGGCGAGGTGCAGGAGCGCGGCGATCTCCTCGTTGGGGTGCCCGTCGGCGGCCAGCCGCAGCACCTCCCGCTCACGGGCGGTGAGCGCCGCCAGCGGGCCGCCGGCGTCCGGCGGCGGCTGCGGGGCGGGGGCGGCCAGCAGGTGGCCGAGCAGGTCCCGGGTGACGGCCGGGTCGAGGACGGCCTCGCCCGCGGCGACGGCGTGCACCGCGTCGATCAGCCGCTCCGGCGAGGCCCGCTTGAGCAGGAACCCGGCCGCCCCGGCCCGCAGCGCGCCCCACACGTACTCGTCGTGCCGGAAGGTGGTCAGCACCAGCACCCGCACGCCCGTCCCGGCCAGCCGCCGGGTCGCCTCGATGCCGTCGCAGCCGGGCATCCGGACGTCCATCAGGACCACGTCGGGCCGCAGGGCGCGGGCGAGTTCGACGGCCCGCAGCCCGTCCTCGGCCCGGGCGACCACCTCGATCCGGTCGGCGGTCCCCAGCACCACGGCGAGCCCGGCGCACAGCAGCGGGTCGTCGTCGGCGATCAGCACCCGGACCGGACCGGCGGTCGGGGCGCTCACCGCTGCGGCCCGGCGGGGAGGGTGACCCGGACCAGGAAGCCGCCGTCCGGGCCCGGCCCGTGCTCGGCGCTGCCGTGCAGGCGGGCGGCGCGCTCGGCGATGCCGGTCAGGCCGCGGCCGGGGCGGTGGCCGGGCGGCGGGCCGGAGCCGTCGTCGGCGACCTCCACCACGGTGGCGCCGCCCTGCCGCACCACCCGGACGGCGGCGCGCCCGGCGCCGGAGTGCCGCAGCGCGTTGGTCAGCGCCTCCTGGACCACCCGGTAGGCGCAGCGGTCCTGTTCGGCGGGCAGCGGCGGGGTGTCGCGGTGCAGGTCGACGGCCAGCCCGGCCCGGCCCATCCGCTCGGCCAGGTAAGGGAGTTGGTCGAGGCCCGGCTCGACGGGCGGTGCGCCGTCCGGGAGTTGGGGCGGGGCGCCGCGCAACAGGCCCAGCACCCGGTCGAGTTCGCCGAGCGCGTCGTTGCCGGTCCGCTCGACCTCCAGCAGCAGTTCGCGGCTGCGCCCGGGGGTGCGGTCGAGCAGCCGCCGGGCGGCGCCGGCCTGCACCAGCATCAGGTTCAGCGAGTGGCCGAGCAGGTCGTGCACCTCGCGGGCGATCCTGGTCCGCTCCTCGGCGAGCAACTCGGCCCGGGCCCGCCGCCGTTCGACCGCCTGCGCGGCCAGCCGGCGCGCTTCCGTCCAGCCGTACGTCCACACCGCCAGCCACAGCGCGAGGAGGCCCACCGGCATCACCACCTCGACGTCCTGCCCGGCGAAGTACCCCGCCACTCCCGCCACCACCAGCGGCGGCCCCCACCCGGCCCGGCCGCGGCCCCCGTACCGGCCCGCGGCGTACGCGCCCAGCAGGTTGGCGTACGGCGAGACCGGGCTCGGCGAGACCAGCTGCGCCTCGGCGGTCAGCGCCAGCGTCGCCACCAGGTAGGCGGCCATCGGGGCGCGGCGGCGCAGGGCCACCGGGAGGGCCAGCAGGACGGTCAGGGCCAGCGCGACCGGCATCCGGTCGCCGATCCGGGCCGCCGCCCCCAGCCGTTCGACCAGCATCGCCGCGCCCAGCACGACGGCGGGCGCGGCGTCCGCGAGCGGGGCCGGGAGCCGGTCCAGCCAGCGGGCGAGCACGGGGAGTCCGAGCCGGTCGGCGGCGGTGAGCAGCATCGTGCGGTGTCCTCGGTGCTGGTGGGCGGGTACCGGGCCGAACCCCCGGCGGCCGGGCAGAACCTACCCGAACCGGCCCGCCCCCGACCCCGGCGTCCACCGCTCTCGGGGACGGAGCAGGGTCGCTACCCCCGCTGGGGTACGCCGGCCGCCCCCGCCGGGGGGACGCCGCGGGCCGCGGCCGCTCCGTAGCGTCCCCGGCATGACACCCCACCGCCCCGCCCCGGCCGAACCGGCCACCCCGGCCGAACGGCCCACGTCCACCGAACTGCCCACGTCCGCCGAGCGGCCGCGCGCCCTGCACCGGGCCGGCCGGACCGCCGTCGCCGTCCTCGCGCTGCTCGTCGCCGCCGTCTCCGCCCGCTACTTCACCCTCGACCCCGACACCTTCCTCGCCGACCAGCGCACCGTCTACCTCGCCCACCTCGCCCCGCTGCTGCTGCACATCGGCGGCGGCGTCACCGCGCTCGTCGCCGGCCTGCCCCAGTTCCTCCCCGGCCTGCGCGCCCGCCGCCCCGTCGTGCACCGCTGGACCGGCCGCCTCTACGTCCTGGCCGCCACCGCGACCGGCCTCGGCGGCCTGCTGATCGCCCCGCACGGCCTCCACCCGCCCCTCGCCCCGCTCGGCTTCACCGCCCTCGCCCTGCTCACCCTCACCGCCACCGCCCTCGGCCTGCACCACGCCCGCCACGGCCGCGTCCCCGCCCACCGCCGCTGGATGCTCCGCTCCTACGCCCTGATGTTCACCGCCGTCACCTTCCGCCTCTGGCTCCTCCTGCTCTCCCCCACCCCCCTCTCCCCCGCCACCGTCTACACCTCCGGCGCCTGGGCCTCCTGGCTCCTCAACCTGGCCGCCGCCGAACGCCTGCTGCGCCGCCGCCCCAGGGAAGTTGAACGCGTCCAGTTCAGCTGACGGGGTGTCTCTGCCCCCACGCGCGGGCCCGGAACGGGAGACTCCCGGTGGCAGGCGGACGCGACCGGCAGGGCGGGGTGGGGCTGTTCTTCTCCGGCGACCCCGACACCGGGCACGCCCGTGTGCTGACGCGCGCGGTGTCGGGGTCGTGGCCGTCAGGGCCGGTCGAGGGCGAGCATGGCCGCGGCGACTTCGGGGGCGGCCGGGGACGGGAGGGCGGTCGCGGCGGCGTCCAGGACCAGGAGGCGGGCGCCGGGGATCTCGCGGGCCAGGGCCTCGCCGTTGCCGAGCGGGAAGAAGCGGTCGTGGCGGCCGTGGACGACCAGGGCGGGAAGGTCGAGCGCGGGGAGGCGTTCGCGCCAGCGGGGGGTGCAGTCGAGGCGGGCGAAGACCGTGCCCAGCTGGTTGGCCAGGTGGACGGGGGCGGCCGCGCCGGCGGGGGTGCGGTCCCAGATCCGGGCGGCGGTGGCGCGGGCGGCGGCGGGGTCGTCGCCGCGGATCTCCGCGCCGCCCGCCGCGAACTCCGCGACCGCCGCGCGGTCGGTCCAGTCCGGCTGCGGACGGGCGAACAGCCGCTTCACGGTCGGGCCGTGGTGGTCGGGCAGGTCGCCGTCGACCGGGCCGGGGGCGACCGGGCGGGTGCCGACCAGGGTCAGCGCCGAGAACGCGCCGGGGTGCTCCAGCGCGGCCACCTGCGCGACCATCCCGCCGACCCCGACACCCGCCAGGTGCACCCGGCTCCCGCCGAGCGTCCCGGCCAGGGCCGCCGCGTCGGCGGCGAGGGTGCGCAGCGTGTAGGCGGGCGCCGCCGGATCGGCCGTCGCCGACTCCCCGCTGTCCCGCAGGTCGTAGCGCAGCACCCGGCGCCCGCCCGCCGCCAGGCGCTCGCACAGCGCATCGGGCCAGGAGAGCATCGTCGGCGCCCCCACCAGCAGCACCGGCGGCGCACCGCCGCCGTCACCGCCGTCGCTGCCGCCGTCGCCGAACACCTCGACGCCGAGCCGCGCCCCGTTCACCTCGACGGTACTCATCGGGCCACCTCGGCGAAGTCGCGGGCTGGCCGGGACGCCCCGACGGCGCACCGGTCCCGGCCCGGGCTGTCAGTGATGATGCGGTTCATACCAGGTCGGACGGAGCCCGCCGCCGCAACTCATCGCCCGCGCGGCGAGGAGTTCCGGCGGTGGGCCCCGCACCCAGCAGGTGACGACCGCCACCGGCACGCCCCTTCACGCCGGAAAGAACTACGCCCGCCGCCGCACCGCGAGGGCGGCCAGGGGCGGGGTCGCGGTCAGGAGCAGGCAGGTGGTGAGGGGGAGGTGGCCGAGGAGGGTGCCGGTGAGGGCGGTGGCGGTGGAACTTCCGGCGTTGAAGGAGGAGTTGACCCAGGCTCCGGCGCGGGTGCGCTCGGTGGGGGCGGCGAGTTCGTCGGTGAGGAGGTAGGCGGTGGTGAGGGTCGGGGCGACGGCGAGGCCGGCCAGGGCGGCGACGGCGGTCAGGGCCGGGAGGGCGGGGGCGAGGGCGGTGAGGGCGAGGGCGGCGGTGAGGGCCGCGGTCAGGACGGTGAGGCGGGTGGCGGCGGGGGGGCGCCAGTCGGCGGCGCCGAGGAGGAGCCCGCCGGTCGCACTGCCCGCGGCGAGGGCCGCCTCGACCCAGGCGACGTCGGCGGGGTTGCCGTGGCGTCCGGCGAAGACCACCGCGAGCAGCGAGAACGCGGCCAGGCCCGCCCCGGCGCCCGCGGCGGCGGCGAGCGGCTGGCGGGCCCGGCCGAGCAGGTGCCGGGTGCCGGTGCGGGCCGGCGGGGCGGCCGTCCCGGTGGCGGCCACCGGGCGGGCGACGGCGGCCAGGGCGAGCGTCCCGCCGAGGGCGAGGGCGGCGCTGAGCAGGATTCCGGCAGCCGGGCGGGCCGCGGCGGCGAGCAGGCCGGCCAGCAACGGGCCGGTGACGTACAGGAGTTCCTCGGCGACGGTGTCCAGGCTGTAGGCCCGGCGGCGCAGTTCGGGGTCGGCGGCCAGGACGCTCCACTGGGCCCGGGTGACCGGTCCGAGCGGCGGGGCGAGGGTGCCCGCGGCGGCGGCGAGGGCCAGCAGCACCGGGTAGGGGGTGCCGGGGCGCCAGGTGGCGGCGGCCAGGGCGAGCAGGACGGCCGCGTACCCGGCGGCCATCGGGGGCAGGGTGCGGCGCGGGCCGTACCGGTCGACCAGTCCGGCGCGGGTCGGGAAGAGCAGCACGCTGACCGCCGAGAACAGGGCCGTCAGCCAGCCGGCCCGCGGGTAGGAGCCGGTGCCGGCGGCGGTGGCGAGCAGCAGGGAGAGCGGGAGGGTGCCGTAGGAGAGGCGGCCGAGCAGGGCGGCCGGGAGCAGCCGGGCGGCGCCGGGGGCGCGCAGCACGGCGAGGTAGGACGCGGACACGGTGGGGTGGTTCCTCAACGGGAGTGGCGCGCGCGGCGCGCCGGTGGACGGGGACGCCGGAGCGACCGCGGCGCCGGGTGCGGCGGGCGGTCGCGGTGCGGGGTCCTAGTCGCGGGTGGGGAACACGCCGGTCATGCTACTCAACTCGGAGCCGGGCGGGCGGGCAGACAGCGGGCGGCGGGCGGGTGCGGCGGGGTTGCTGGCATCCTTCCGCCATGAGCCCCGACACCGAGCACTGGCAGCGCTGGATCGAGCCGCTGCTGGCCTTCCTCGCCGCCGACCCGTCCGACCAGTCGGCGTGGTCCCGCGCGCACCGGGTGCGGACGGCCGCGGTCGCCGAGGAGGCCGGGTTCGGGTTCCGGCTCGCGGCGGGGATGGCGGACCGGGGGGCCTTCGAACCCGCGGCCCTGCGGGACATGGCGGAGATCGGACGGCGCTGCGACGAGGCGGCCCGCGGCGGCCCCGGCCACTGGGCGGACGCACTGGCGGCCGATCCCGGCTGGGACGAGGTCCGGGTCCTGGCCCGTCGGGTCCTGGTCGGACGCCTCGGCACCTGGGACCGGCCGCTGCCGCGGCGGGTGCTCCCGCCGGAGGTGTACGGCTGAGGCCCGCCCGGGGCGGGCGGTGGGTGCGTCAGCTGCGGGCCTGGGCCAGGACCCGGGCCGCGTGCACCTTCCCGGCGTGTTCGACCAGGCTGATCAGGACGTCCTTGCCGGAGGCCCGGGCGCGGGCGTCGCAGGGCACCACGGGGGTGGCGGGGTCGAGGTCGAGGGCCCGGGAGACGTCCTCGGGGCGGAAGGCGCGGCTGCCCTCGAAGTGGTTGACGGCGACCACGAAGGGGATGCCGCGGTGCTCGAAGAAGTCGACGGCGGGGAAGCAGTCGGTGAGGCGGCGGGTGTCGGCGAGGACGACGGCGCCGAGGGCGCCCTGGGCGAGTTCGTCCCAGAGGAACCAGAACCGGTCCTGGCCTGGGGTGCCGAACAGGTAGACGGACAGGCCGTCGCGGATGGTGATCCGGCCGAAGTCCATGGCGACGGTGGTGGTGGTCTTGCGTTCCACCCCGCCGAGGTCGTCGACGTGGGTGCCGGCGGCGGTCAACTGCTCCTCGGTGCGCAGGGGTTTGATCTCGCTGACGGCCCCGACCAGGGTGGTCTTGCCGACGCCGAAGCCGCCGGCGACCAGGATCTTCAGGGCCAGGTCGGCGCTGTCAGAGGGCGCGGAGCCCATGGATGACCTCCTGGAGGATGTGTTCGTGCGGGAGCAGCGCCGGCGGGACGGGGCGGCTGACCCGGATGTGTTCGGCGTCGAGGAGGTCGCCGAGCAGGACCCGGACCACGCCGAGCGGCAGGTCGAGGTCGGCGGCGATCTCGGCGACGGACAGCGCGTTGCCCCGGCAGATCTCCAGGATGGCGGTCTGCTCGGGGCCGACCGGCAGCACGGTCGGGTCGGGGACGTCGGTGACGACCAGCGCGATCAGGTCGAAGGGCTGTCCGGGGCGGGTGCGGCCCTTGGTGAGCGCGTAGGGGCGGACCATCGGCCCGGCGTCCTCGTCGTACCACTGGACGGGGCGGTCGGGCGGCGGCGGGTAGCCGAACGGGGTGCCGGGCAGGTACTCCCGGGGCGGGTAGGCCATCGGCCAACTCCCCTCCTTCTCCTGGGCTTTCGGGCCGGACGGTGGGCGCGCGGCCTCGGTCAGTAGCCGCGCGGGGCGGCGTGCAGGTGTTCGCCGACCCGGCGGACCAGGCGGGCCATCTCGTAGGCGACCAGGCCGAGGTCGGCGTCGGGTTCGGCGAAGACGGCCAGGCAGGAGCCCTGTCCGGCGGCGGCGACGAACAGGTAGCCGCGTTCCAGTTCGACCATGGTCTGGCGGACCTCGCCCGCCTCGAAGTGGCGCCCGGCGCCCTTGGCCAGGCTGTGGAAGCCGGAGGCGACGGCGGCCAGGTGTTCGGCGTCCTCGCGGCCGAGGCCGGTGGAGTTGCCCATCGGCAGCCCGTCGGCGGAGAGCATGACGGCGAACCTGACCCGGGCCGTCCGGGTGGTCAACTCGTCGAGGAGCCAGTTGAGTTCGCCGCTCTGGCGGGTGGTGCCGATCATCGGTAGCGCTCTCCTCTGTCGAAGTCGCCGCGGTCGGTGGCGGGGCGGTCGGTGGCGGGGCGGTCGAAGTCGCCGACGCCGGCGGCGGGGTGGTCGGTGGCCGGGTGGGCGTGGCCGCGCTGCCAGCCGCGCTGGAAGGCGGTCATCGCGGTGCGGGCCTGTTCGGGGTCGCGGTCGGCGGGTCCGGCGGGGCGCAGCCCGGGGCGGGGCGGCTGCGGGGTGTCGCGCAGCTGCGGGGCGAGGCTGGCCTGCCGCACCCGGCGCGGGAGTTCGTCGTCCTGCCCGGCGGGGACGGCCGGCGAGGGCAGCGCCTGCACGGGCGGGCGCGGCGGCACCCCGGCGGCGGGCGGGCGCGGCGGCACCCCGGCGGCGGGCGGGCGC
>NZ_JOGH01000071.1:0-34075 GCF_000721345.1 Kitasatospora sp. NRRL B-11411
GGCGTGGGGCGGCGAGGAGGAGCAGGGGAAGGGGCAGAGAGGAGAAGGGGAGAGGCGCGGGACGGGCGGGGCGGGGTCAGGGGGTGGGGCGTTGGGACAGGTAGCGGCGGTAGGCTTCGCGGCCGTCGGGGACGAAGTCCCAGGTGGTGAGGCGTTCGGCGAGTTCGTCCTCGGTGAGCCAGGCGTGCCAGGCGACTTCGGACTCCTGGGGGTGCACCGGGCCGTCCCACTCGGCTTCGTGGACGTCGGACCACCAGCTGTAGCGGTCGCCGTCGGTGTAGAGGAAGCGGAAGAGCGGGCGGGTGCGGATGCCGGTGACGCCGAGTTCCTCCTCGGCCTCCCGGACGGCGGCCTCGGGGTAGCTCTCGCCGGTGCCGACCACGCCGCCGACGAAGCAGTCGTACGCGCCGGGGGCGAACGCCTTGGTGTCGGTGCGGCGGTGGGTGAAGATCCGGCCCTGCGGGTCGCGGACCAGGACGAAGACGCAGCGGTGGATCAGGCCGTCGCGGTAGACCTCGGAGCGCGGGGCGGTGCGCAGGACGCGGTCCTGTTCGTCGACCACGTCGAGGATCTCGTCCGGGTTGGTGGCGGGGACGTCGGCGGGGGCGTTCGCGGGGGAGTCGGCGGGGTTGTCCATGTCCGCCATTGTGACGTGCTCCGGCGATCCGCGGCGGTGTCACCCGAAAGGGTTGGTATACGTAGGGATCGGCCCGGGAAGGAACCCGGGCGAACCGTCAGGAACCTTTCCCGGGAGCAGAGTTGAAGAACCGCGCCGCCCTCCTGTCCGTCGCCGCCGCCCTGGTCGCGCTCGGCACCGCGCTGCCCGCCTCGGCCGCGCCGGCTCCGGCCGCCGCCGTGAAGTCGGTCCGCTCGGGGCTGGACTGCACCACCTGGATCCACAACAACGACCCGCTGACCGGCGGCGTCGACTGCACCAACAACACCGGTGCCGCGATCACCTTCCACGCCGACATCGTCTGCGGCTGGGCGCCGGACGTGACGGGCAACTCGGTGACGGCCCAGCCGGGCCAGACCCAGGAGTCCTCGGGCCACTGCGCCTTCTACTCCACCGGCATCGGGCACATCGGGTGGACGGTGGAGTGACGCCCCCGGGTGTCTAGGGTGGACGGGTGGAGAGACAGCAGATCCAGGGGTTCACGGCGGACGGGTTCGAGCCGGTCCGGGCGGCCTTCGAGGGCAACTTCCGGCAGTACGGGGAGCTGGGCGCGGCCTTCGCGCTGTACCTCGACGGGCGGAAGGTGGTCGACCTGTGGGGCGGGGACGCCCGGCCGGAGGTCGGGGCCCGGCCGGCCCCGGCGGTGGGCTGGCAGGAGGGGACGGCGCAGGTGCTGCGCTCCGTCACCAAGGGGCTGACCGCCTCCGCCGCCCTGCACCTCGCGCAGCGCGGACTGCTGGACCTGGACGCCCCGGTGGCCGCGTACTGGCCGGAGTTCGGGCGGGCCGGGAAGGGGCGGGTGCCGGTGCGCTGGCTGCTCTCGCACCAGGCCGGGCTGCCCGCGCTGGACGTGCCGCTGCGGATCGAGGACGTGCTGGCCTGGGAGCCGGCCGTCGCGGCCGTCGCCGCCCAGGCCCCCGCCTGGGAGCCCGGCACCGCGCACGGGTACCACCCGCTGACCTTCGGCTGGCTGGTCGGCGAGGTGGTCCGGCGGGCCGGGGGCCGCAGCGTGGGGCGGTACTTCGCGGAGGAGATCGCCGCCCCGCTCGGCCTGGACCTGTGGATCGGCCTGCCCGCCGCCGCGGCCGGCCGGGTCGGCCGGCTGGTCGACCTGCCCGCGCCGGAGGCCGCCGGGCTCGGGCCGGGCGGGATGCGGATGCGCCCCAAGCAGTCGGTGCTGGACGCCTACCGGGATCCGCACTCGCTGACCGCCCGGGCGTTCGGCTCGGTGCGCAGCAGCGTCGACCTGAACGATCCGGCGGTGCAGGCCGTCGAGGTGCCGGGGGCGGGCGGGATCGGCACCGCCCGTTCGCTGGCCCGGTTCTACGCGGCGCTGATCGGCGCCGCCGACCGGGCCGACGCGCCCGGGCAGCGGCTGCCCGCGCTGTTCGAGCGGGGGACCCTGGCCGAGGCGGCCGGCCCCTCGGTGCAGGGGCCGGACCGGGTGCTGATCGTCAACACGGCCTTCGGCCAGGGCTTCTTCCGGCACGGCGGCACCTCGCCGATGGCCTCCCCGGCGAGCTTCGGCCACCCCGGCCGGGGCGGCTCGCTCGGCTTCGCCGACCCGGAGCTGGGCATCGGCTTCGGCTATGTCACCAACGGCATGCAGCCGGGCGTCACCGGGGACGTCCGCTCCCGGGCGCTGATCGCCGCCGTCCGGCAGTGCCTGGCGGCGCGCGGCTGAACCGGGGGCCCTCGTCGGGGGAGGTTCTATGCCTGGCCGGTGTCGAAGTGGCTGACCCGGCCGTCCGGGGCGACGGTGAAGCGCCAGGCGGTGCGCATCTCGCCCCAGGTGTCGTTGCGGTAGTCGGCGACCAGGGCGCGGCCGCCGGACTTCTCGGTCTGCACCTCGATGTGCCCGTGCGAGGAGAAGATCTCCCGGTCGACCCAGTCCGCCAGGTCGCGTTCGGATCCGTCGTCGGACATCGTGGCGTCCTCGGTCAGGGCGGCGAAGAAGGCGGTGCGGTCACCGGAGTTGACGGCTCCGAGCAGGCGGCGGACGGCCGGGTCGGAGAGTTTGTCGACGGCGATGGTCATGACGGCTGGCTCCTTGTCGGTGGGGCGGATGCTGCCTCGACGTGACCACGCCGGGCCGCCGCCCGCCAGCCGCTGTGGGCCACTCGGAGACCGCCCCGCCGTCCGCACGGTCCGGGCGGCCTCGCGTGGCGTGCCGAGGGGTGCCCGGATTCGTGTGATTTCATCCCGATATGAGGGATATCCGGGAATCTGTGCACGGAAGGGGGCCCCGATGGGACCGGCCGAACTGCTCGTCCTGACCTTCCCCGAGGCGACGATCAGCGCCGAGGCGGCCACCGCGCTGGTCCGGCTGCGGGACGCGGCCGGGGTCCGGGTGATCGACTCGCTGGCGGTGCTCCGGGACGCCGAGGGCGAGGCCACCTACGGGGAGCTCACCGACTTCGAGCACCTGCGGGGCGTCGCGGGGCTGGACGCGGAGGAACTGCCGCTGATCGGGCCCGAGGACGCCCAGGAGGTGGCCGAGCTGCTGGAGCCCGGCAGCTCGGCGCTGATCGTGCTGATCGAGCACCTGTGGGCCGCGGAGGCGGCCGCGGCGCTGCGCGCGGTCGGCGGCCGGATCGCCTCCGGGGTGCGCATTCCGCCGGAGAACATCGAGGAAGCCGTCCGCGCCGCCGAGGCGCGCGTCGCGGCGGGAGAGTGAGGACGGCGTGTTCCGACCGATGAGGCCGATCCGGCCGGTCCGGGCGGTTCGCCCGGTGGGCCGCCCGCTGGCCCGCGGGCTGGTGGTGGGCGGTGCCGCGTACGCGGCGGGCCGGGCCGGGGCCCGGCGGGCCGCCGAGGAGCAGGACCAGGACCGGGCGATCGCCGAGCTGCAGGCCGAGCAGGACCGGGCCGCGCAGCAGCAGGCGGGGCAGCCGCCGGCCTACGCCCCGCCGCCGGCCGCCGCACCGGCGCCGGCCGCCGCGCCCGCGGCCCCCGCCGCGCCCGCGGCCCCCGCCGCGGGTGGCGAGGACGTGGCGAGCAAGCTGGCCCAGTTGGCGCAGCTGGTGCAGCAGGGGCTGCTCACCCCGGAGGAGTTCGCCGCCGCGAAGGCCAGGCTGCTGGCCTGAGCGCGGGCGGCGGACCCGGGGCGGACGGTGCCGGGTGCGGTGTTCGCGGGGTGCGGCGGTGTCCGCGGCGGCCGGCCGGGGCCGGTGGTCACCACAGCTGGTCCCACCACCAGGCGATCTCGGGGTAGGGCGGCGGGGTGAGCCGGCCGTCGGCGGGCCGTTCGGCGCGCACGGCGGCCGGCAGCGCTCCCGGGGTGCGCTCGGTGTAGCGGGCGGAGGTGAAGCCCCACTCCAGGTTGCCGCTCACCAGGTTGGACAACTGCTGGATGTAGCGCCGCAGTTCGGCCCCGGCCCGGCGGCCGGTGCGGTCGGAGAGGCGGAGGAACAGGCACATGGTGCGGTCGTGCAGGGCGGCGGCTTCCTGCAGGGCCTGTTCCTGTCCGCAGTCCAGGTGGCGCTGGAGCGCGTCCACGATGTTGCTCTCCAGGGCGCCGTGGTCGTCCTCGCGGCGGTAGGAGTAGACGTCGGCCGAGACCAGCACCAGGAACTTGGCGGCCTCGGTGAGTGCGTGCACCCGGGGCGAGTCCAGTTGGGACTGCGGGATGGCGGTGCGCTCGCAGACCTCGATGATCTCGATGCAGGAGCGGCTGCCGCGGTCCAGCGGACCGATCGTCAGGTACTCGGCCAGCGTCATCGGCCGGCGCTCGGAGCGGTAGGCGACGACGGTGGCGGCGCCCATGAAGGACTCCAACTGGCTGTCCGCCCAGCGCTTGACCGACAGTGCGGGGGCCCAGACCCGGGCCCGTTCGAACACGTCGCGCACCGCGCCGACGTACAGGTCGGTCTCGTGCGGGTGGGAATTCGCGGAATTGATAACAGCGAGTAGCGTGGCTGCTATGGTGAGTACACGGGACGGGTCCCGGCTGAGCCTGCCGGTGTCCCACTCGTCGTCCAGTGTGAGCATGCTGCACAGCCACTGAGAGACCAGCTCCAGCCCGGTGGTGCCCTCGGCGTCCTTGGCGATCCGGCAGACGAACTCGTGCGCGCCGATGGCCAGGAGGCGGCGGCGGCGTTCCGCGTCCGAAGCGAAGCCCATCGTTTCGAGCCACAGTTCGGTGCTCTTGCCGACGGCTTCGTGGTCGGGGTGCAGGCCGGACGGGATGGGGCAGAAAAGCGGGGGTATTGCAGCCAACGTGTCTCCAGTGCGGCCTGTTCCGGTGCGGCGCCGATCAAGGGGTGCGCGGTCCCGGCGATGGCCTTCCCCCGAGAAGATCAACTACACCCTTGTAGCCCGAAAGTTATCCGATCGGATCGTCAGATGTCATGGCTGGTAAGGCATTTGCCCCGGGCAACGCCTTCTAACCCTGCGTCAGGCGCCCCTGCCTGCACGAACGCCGCCCGCGCGGCCCGCGACGGCGCTAAGGTCGGGAACGGAGTGCCGGACGGCGAGTCGGAGGGACGGACGTGGCCGAAGAGCAGAACGGGCCGCAGGAGCGGGAGGCCGGCGCGGAGCCGGTCGGCCAGCGGCTGTGGGAGCGCGATCAGGAACTGCGTTCCGTCGATCAGGCCGTGGACAGGTTGTGCCGGGAATTCGCCGCCGGCGGTCTGAGGATCGGCGAACTGCTGGTCTTCTCCGGATCGCCCGGCATCGGCAAGACCTCCATGCTGGAACAGGTCCGCCGGATCGCCGGCGCCCGCCAGGACTCGACCGTGCTGTTCGCCCGCGGCAACGAGCGGCAGCGCCGGGAGCCGTTCCGGGTGCTGCGCCAGCTGCTCCTGCCGGTGCTCAGCGACCTGACCGAGGCCGAGGTCGAGGAGGTCTTCGGCAGCTGGCACAACATCGTCGCCCCGGCCGTCGGACTGGCCCCGCCGTCCGACGAGGTCGAGCGGATCGACCCGCAGAGCGTCCGCGACGGCCTGGACTTCGTCATCACCCAACTCGCGCCCCGGCGCGCCCCGTTGGTGGTGATCGTCGACGACCTGCACGCCGTCGACCAGGAGTCGCTGACCTGGCTGGCGTCCTTCGCGGTGCGGGCCCGGGAGCTGCCCGTGCTGCTGGTCTTCGCCTACCGGCACGAGTTCGAGGAGGAGGCCCGGGCGCTGGCCCAGCAGATCCACGAACGGGCCGCCCGCAAGCACGAGTTGCTGCCGCTCAACCCGGTGTCGGTGGCCGCCATCGTGCACGGCGAGTTCGCCGAGGCCGACGACGCGTTCTGCCGCCAGGTCTGGGCGGTCACCGCCGGCGGCCCGTACGACACGGTGGCGCTGCTGCGCGAGGTCCGCGACCAGAACCTCGAACCGGTCGAGGAGAACTCGCCCCGGCTGCGCGACCTGGCCGCCGCGGCCCGCGGCGAGGGCCGCGACTACTGGCTGGACAAGCTCGGCACCACCGTCCTGCAGTTCGCCTGGGCCGCCGCCCTGCTCGGCACCGAGATCAAGGAGGACCTGGCCGGCCGGATCTGCGGGCAGGGCCCCGCCCAGTCCGGCGAGTCCGTCCAGGCGCTGCGCCGGATGCGGGTGCTCACCAGCCAGCCCAACGGCAGGCTGGAGTTCGTCCACCCGCTGATCGCCACCTCGATCTACCAGTCGATCCCCGCCCGGCGTCCGCACCGGCATGCACGGCATCGCCGCCACCGCGATCGAGAACAGCGGCGGCTCGTTGCTCTCCTCCTCCCGCCACCTGCTGGAGACCCACCCCGGCGAGGGCGACGACGTCATCGTCCGCAAACTGCGCCGGGCCGCCGCCGAGAACCTGGCCATCGGCGCCCCCGAAGCCGCCCGCCGCTGTCTGGAGCGCGCCCTCAACGAGCCGCCGGACGAGGAGGACCAGGCCGAGGTGCTGTACGAACTCGCCTGCGCCAGCCTGCTCACCGACCCCGAGGCCACCGCCAACCAGCTGCGCCGCGCCATCGACATGGACAACGGCCTCAGCCCCGACCTGCGGGTCGAGGCGGTGTTCCGGCTCTCCGAGGTGATCGCCCACAGCGGCGACCTGAGCGCGGCCGCCGCGCTCTGCCTGGACGAGTCCGAGCGCGCCCCCGAGGGCCCCGGCCGGATCCGGCTGCTGGTCGCCCACCTGCTGTACACCGCCCTGCAGCGGGACGAGGAGGACGGGCCCGGGCGCGCCGAGCGGGTCCGCCGGCTGGTCGCCGAGGTCGACCCGGACAGCGAGGTCGCCCACCCGGTCCGCGCCCTGTACGCCTGGGACCTCACGCTCCGGGGCGGCAGCGCCGCCGACGCCCTGCGGGCCGCCGAGGACGCCCTGGTCGACGGCCGGCTGCCGCGCGGCCTGGGCTGGACCAACACCACCTGGAACTTCGAACTGCCCGCGCTGCTCGGCCTGTGCTTCGCCTACAACGACGAACTCGCCCGCGCCGAGAAGCTGTTCAGCTCCGCCATCCTGGAGTTCGAGATCGCCGGGTGGAGCGGCGCGCACCGCGGCTTCGCCTACTTCCTGATGGGCTACGCCCGGCTGCGCCGCGGCTTCCTCCCGGAGGCCGAGGACTTCCTGCGCCGCGGCCTGCGGATCGCCGACCGGATGGGCACCGGGCTGCCGCTGACCTGGAACCTGGTCGGCGCGCTGATCGACACCCTGCTGGCCCGCGGCCGCGACCACGAGGCCTGGGAGATCGCGGTCAAGTACCGCTTCCTGCCGCCCTACCACCAGACCGCGCTGCTGCTGCCCGACGTGGCCACCATCTACGGCAAGCTGCTGATCTCGCGCGGCGACTACGGGATGGCCGTCGAGGTGCTCGCCGAGACCGGCACCCGGCTGGACAAGCGCGGCTGGCGCTCCACCGTGCACGCCCCGTGGGCCGGCTACCTGGCGGTGGCGATGGCGCACCTGGACCTGCCGTCCGCCCGGAAGAACGGCGAGGACGCGGTGGCCCGGGCGATGGTGTCCGGCTCGCCGTCCGCGATCGGCACCGCGCTGCGGCTGGCCGCCAGCGTCTGGGAGGGCGTGCACGCCGTCGAGCTGCTCCAGGAGGCGGTCGGCTGGCTGGGCCGCTCCCCGGCGAGCTTCGAGCACGCGCACGCGCTGGTCGACCTCGGGGCCGCGCTGGTGCAGGTCGGCCGCAGCCTGGAGGCCGCGGAACACCTGTACCAGGGCATGGAGTTGGCCAAGCACTGCGGCGCGGACGGGCTGGAGGTGCGGGCCCGCAACGTGCTGGCCTCGGCCGGGCTGCAGCCGAGCCGGCCGCCGGCCCCGCCCAAGGACGCCCTCAACCCGCAGGAGTGGGAGGTGGCCCGGCTGGCGGTCCGGCCGCTGCCGCCGCAGCGGAGCGCCGAGGAGCTGGGTATCCCGCTGGGGATCGTCAAGCAGCGGCTGGCCGCCGTGCACCGCAAGCTCGGCACCGGACCGGAGGGCCTCGCGGACGCCCTCGGGATGCCCACCGACGGCCCCGGGCAGGCCGGCTGACGGCCCGGCCGATCCGGTCGGCGCGCGGGGCGGGTCGCCGGTCCGCGCGCCGGGTCGGGCTACGCTGACCGGGCAGGATGATCACGAACCGAGGAGCAGCCCCATGACCGCGCCGGCCGAGCCCACCGAGGTGCACCGGGCACCGTACGACCACTCCGGGGCCGGGATGGGCCTGGAGCGCTGGACGCTGCGGGCCGGGCCGGTCGAGGCGACCGTGATCACCCTGGGCGCCGCGCTGCACACCCTGACCGCCCCGGACCGCTCCGGCACCCCCGCCCAACTGCTGCTCACCAGCGAGGACGTGGGCACCCTGCTCGGCCCGGCCAAGCACTACGGGGTCACCGTCGGCCGGTACGCCAACCGGATCGCGGACAGCCGGATCACCCTCGACGGCGAGGACCACCCGCTGCTGCCCACCGGCCGCGGCGTCACCCTGCACGGCGGCCCCGACTCCTTCTCGCACCGGGTGTGGGACGCCGAGGAGATCCCCGGCGGGGTGCGGATGCACCTGCACTCGCCGGACGGCGACCAGGGCTTCCCGGGCGCCCTGGACGTCTGGGTGGACTTCACCCTCACCGGCTCCGACCTGGCCATCTCCTACCGGGCGGTGACCACCAAGCCGACGGTGCTCAACCTGACCAACCACGCCTACTTCAACCTGGCCGGCGAGGGCCGCGGCGACGTGCTGGGCCACCTGCTGACCGTCGACGCCGACGCGTACACCCCGGTCGACGAGCGGCAGATCCCGTACGGCCCGTACGAGCCGGTGGCGGGCACCCCGTTCGACTTCACCGCCGCCCGGGCGATCGGCGAGCAGATCCACGACGGGCACCCGCAGCTGAAACTTTCACGCGGCTACGACCACAACTGGGTGCTGCGCGAGCGGCCCGCGGACGGGCCGCCGGTGCGCGCCGCGCTGCTGGCGGACCCGGGCAGCGGGCGGACGCTGGAGGTGCTGACCACCGAGCCGGGCATCCAGGTGTACACCGCGAACGGCTTCGACGGCGCGGTCACCGGCCCGTCCGGGACGGCCTACGGCCCGTACGCCGGGGTGGCGCTGGAGACCCAGCACCACCCGGACTCGCCGCACCAGCCGTCGTACCCGTCGACCGAGCTGCGGCCGGGGCAGGAGTTCCGGTCCACCACCGTGCTGCGGCTGGGCACCGCCGGCTGAGCCGCGGCTGATCGAGGAGCCCCCGGGAGCGCTGCTCCCGGGGGCTCTTCCGTGCCCGGCGACTGCAAGGAGTTTCCGCAAGGCGACGGATGGTCAAGACGCGTGACGGCAACTCTAAGGACACGTGGACGTAACGATCGCCGTCGCCTTGCAGAAACTTGCTGCAAGGACTTTCAGCAATGCTTGCCGCGCTGTTACGTTCCTGCTCAAGCCCGGCGGCCGCAACGGCGCAGTCGGCTTCGGACAGCCATTATGCGCCGTCCTCCTCCATCTCGGGCACCCCCACCTTTCCTAGGAGTTTCCATGCGGCGTGGCATCGCGGCCTCCGCTCTCGTTGCGGCTCTGGCAGTCACCATGGCGGCCTGCAGCAGCAGCGGCTCCGGCTCGGACAGCAAGAGCGACGGACCGGTCACCATCACCTACTGGGACACCTCGAACGCGACCAACGAGGCCCCGAACTACCAGGAGCTGGTCAAGAAGTTCGAGGCCGCGAACCCGAACGTCAAGGTCAACTTCGTGAACGTGCCGTTCGACACGGCGCAGAACAAGCTCCAGACCGCGATGGGTGCCAAGGGCGCGCCGGACGTCTTCCGCGCCGAGGTGGGCTGGACCTCCGCCTTCGCCAAGGCCGGCTACCTGGAGCCGCTGGACGGCACCCCCGCGCTGACCGACGCCTCCGTCTTCCAGCCCTCGCTGATCCAGCAGGCCAAGTACTCGGGCAAGACCTACGGCGTGCCGCTGGTCACCGACACCCTGGCGCTGATGTACAACAAGGAGCTCTTCGCCAAGGCCGGCATCACCGCCGCCCCCACCACCTGGGACGAGCTCAAGGCCGACGCCGCGCAGCTGAAGGAGAAGGCCGGCGTCGACGGCTTCTGGCTGAAGGCCGCGGACGGCTACTACGCCATGCCGTTCCTGTACGGCGAGGGCACCAACATGGTGGACGCCGCCGGCAAGAAGATCACCATCAACTCGCCCGAGGCCGTCAAGGCCATCGACACCTACAAGTCGATGTTCACCTCGCCCGGCACGGTCAAGGCCGACGTCACCACCGACGCCTACGCCCACATGATGGACGCCTTCAACAACGGCAAGGTCGCGGCCATCATCCAGGGCCCGTGGGAGGTCACCAACGTCTACAAGGGCGCCGCGTTCGCCGACAAGAAGAACCTCGGCATCGCCGCCGTCCCGAACGGCTCCACCGGCAAGGGCGGCGCCCCCACCGGCGGCCACAACGTCTCCGTCTACGCCGGCTCCGACGCCGCCCACAAGGCCGCCGCCGAGAAGCTCGCCGCGTTCCTGACCTCCGCCGAGAGCCAGACCTTCCTCGCGC
Source organism: Kitasatospora sp. NRRL B-11411 (assembly GCF_000721345.1). NCBI lineage: Bacteria > Bacillati > Actinomycetota > Actinomycetes > Kitasatosporales > Streptomycetaceae > Kitasatospora > Kitasatospora sp. NRRL B-11411. The sequence goes on from NZ_JOGH01000071.1 coordinate 10,630, forward strand.
TGAAGAACGGCACCCTGCCCACCCGCAGCGACGCCTACACCGCCGAGGTCAAGGCCAACCCCGGCATCGCGGACTTCCAGGCGATCCTGACCTCCGCCCAGCCGCGGCCCGAACTGCCCGAGTACGCCTCGCTGTTCGGCTCCTTCGGCACCGCCCTCGGCAAGATCGTCCAGGACCAGGCCGACACCAAGGCCGGCCTGGAGGCCACCGAGGCCGACTACGCGAAGCTCCTCCCGGACTTCAAGAAGTAATCGGATCGGCCGCCCGGCCCACACCTGACGGTGGGCCGGGCGGACCCGTCAGTCCCCCAGCAGTCGCCGAGGCAGGCGGCGGACCTCCCGGAGAAGGTGTCTTTCCATGGCAGTTGCGGTCGCACAGCGCATCAGGCTGTCGTACTCGAAGTACTGGTACGCGTACGCGATGATCGCGCCGGTCGTGATCGTCCTCGGGGTGCTGGTCGGCTACCCGCTGGCGCGCGGCATCTACCTGACCCTGACCAACGCCAACAGCCTCAACGTCGGCCGGCAGATCGGCGTCAACCACATCCCCGACAGCTTCGACTTCATCGGGCTGCAGAACTACGCGGACGTGCTGTGGGGGCCGACCGCCTACGACCGCTTCTGGTCGCACCTGATCTGGACCGTGCTGTGGACCGGGATCTGCGTGCTCCTGCACTACAGCATCGGCCTGGGCCTGGCGCTGCTGCTCAACCGGAAGATCCGCGGCCGCGGCCTGTACCGGCTGGTGCTGATCCTGCCCTGGGCGGTGCCGACCTTTGTCACCGTCTTCTCCTGGCGCCTCATGCTCGCCGACGGCGGCGCCGTCAACGCGTTCCTCTCCTTCCTGCACCTGCCCGAACCCGCCTGGCTGTCCGACCCGCTGGCGCAGAAGGCCGCCGTGATCATGGTCAACACCTGGGTCGGCGTGCCGTTCATGATGATCTCGCTGCTCGGCGGCCTCCAGTCGATCCCGCAGGAGCTGTACGAGGCCGCCGAGATGGACGGCGCCACCCCCTGGCAGCGCTTCCGCCACGTCACCCTGCCCGGCCTGCGCAGCGTCTCCTCCACCGTGGTGCTGCTCGGCGTGCTGTGGACCTTCAACCAGTTCGCGCTGATCTTCCTGCTGTTCGGCTCCGGTGCCCCCGACGCGCAGATCCTGGTCACCTGGGCCTACCGCCTCAGCTTCGGCCAGCAGCCCGCCGACTACGCGCAGTCCGCGACCTACGGGATCCTGCTGCTGTCGATCCTGATCGTCTTCACCACCTTCTACCGCCGCTGGCTGGACCGGAACGAGAAGGCCAACGGATGAGCGCCGAGACCGTCCCCCAGACCGAGGAACCCGACCAGGCAGGCAGCCCCATGACACTCACCGCCGACCGCCCCGCCGCCGACACGGCCCCCGCGAAGCGACCCGCCAAGGTCCGGCTGCGCGGCCAGTCCTCCCCGCTGGCCGCCGCGCTCACCCACGTCGCCCTGGTCGTCGCCAGCCTGATCGCGCTGTTCCCGGTGGTCTACATCGCGTACATCTCGCTCGGCCCGGACGACAACGACTACCTGCACCCGGCGGCGATCCTCGACAAGATGACCTTCGCCAACTACGGCAAGGTCATGAACGACACCGGGTTCTTCACCTGGTTCGGCAACTCGGCGATCGTGGCCGCCGGCACCACCGTGATCGGCGTGCTGATCGCCGCCTCCACCGGCTACGCGGTCTCCCGGATGCGCTTCCCCGGCCACCGCCAGCTGATGTGGACCCTGCTGGTCACCCAGATGTTCCCGATCGCGGTCCTGATCGTGCCGATGTACTACATCCTGTCGAACCTCGGGATGCTGGACACCTACACCGGCCTGATCCTGGTCTACTCGGCCACCATCGTCCCGTACTGCGCCTGGCTGATGAAGGGCTACTTCGACACCATCCCGGTGGAGATCGACGAGGCCGGCCGGGTCGACGGGCTCTCCCCGTTCGGCACCTTCTGGCGGCTGATCCTGCCGCTGGCCCGCCCGGGCCTGGCGGTGGCCGCGTTCTACTCCTTCCTCACCGCCTGGGGCGAGGTCGCCTACGCCTCGACCTTCATGCTCTCGTCCGACAAGTACACCCTGGCGGTCGGCCTGTCCTCGTTCGTCAGCGAGCACGACCACCAGTGGCAGCTGATGGCCGCCACCTCGGTGCTCATCGCCATCCCCGCCGCGGTCGTCTTCTACCTCGTGCAGCGCCACCTGGTCACCGGCCTGACGGCCGGCGCCGCGAAGTCCTGAACCCGCGCCACCTCCACGTCACTTCCACAGCCTCCGAGGGATGACTGTCCAATGACCCAGAACCTGGCCGACGCCTCCCGGCCCGCCGCCGTTCCCGCCGCTCGGACGACTGCTGCGACCACCGGGGCCTCCAGAGGCGGTTGGTGGCGGGACGCGGTCATCTACCAGGTGTACCCGCGCAGCTTCGCCGACGGCAACGGCGACGGCATGGGCGACCTGCCGGGCATCCGCAGCCGGCTGCCCTACCTGCGCGACCTGGGCGTGGACGCGGTGTGGCTCTCGCCGTTCTACGCCTCCCCGCAGGCCGACGCCGGCTACGACGTGGCCGACTACCGGGCCGTCGACCCGATGTTCGGCACCCTGCTGGACGCCGACGCGCTGATCCGCGACGCCCACGACCTGGGCCTGCGGATCATCGTCGACCTGGTCCCCAACCACTCCTCCGACCAGCACGAGTGGTTCCAGCGCGCGCTGCGCGAGGGCCCCGGCTCCCCGCTGCGCGAGCGCTACCACTTCCGCCCCGGCAAGGGCGAGGACGGCGAACTGCCGCCCAACGACTGGGAGTCCATCTTCGGCGGCCCGGCCTGGACCCGCACCACCGACCCGGACGGCACCCCCGGCGACTGGTACCTGCACCTGTTCGCCCCCGAGCAGCCCGACTTCAACTGGGACAACCCGGCGGTCGCCGACGAGTTCCGCTCCATCCTGCGGTTCTGGCTCGACATGGGCGTCGACGGCTTCCGGATCGACGTCGCCCACGGCCTGGTCAAGGCCCCCGGCCTGCCCGACCTCGGCAGCCACGACCAGCTCAAGCTGCTCGGCAACGACGTCATGCCGTTCTTCGACCAGGACGGCGTGCACGCCATCTACCGCAGCTGGCGGCAGATCCTCGACGAGTACCCCGGCGACCGGATCGGCGTCGCCGAGGCCTGGACCCCGACCGTCCAGCGCACCGCCAACTACGTCCGCCCCGACGAGCTGCACCAGGCGTTCAACTTCCAGTACCTGGGCACCGGTTGGGACGCCGCCGCGCTGCGCGAGGTGATCGACGTCTCGCTCGACTCGATGCGCCCGGTGCAGGCCCCCACCACCTGGGTGCTCTCCAACCACGACGTCACCCGGCACGCCACCCGGTTCGCCAACCCGCCCGGCCTGGGCACCCAGATCCGCACCCCCGGCGACCGCGTCCTCGGCCTGCGCCGGGCCCGCGCCGCCACCCTGCTGATGCTCGCGCTGCCCGGCTCCGCGTACGTCTACCAGGGCGAGGAGCTCGGCCTGCCCGACGTCACCGACCTGCCCGACGAGGTCCGCCAGGACCCGTCGTTCTTCCGGCAGGCCGGCCAGGACGGCTTCCGCGACGGCTGCCGGGTCCCGATCCCGTGGTCCGGCACCGAGGCCCCCTACGGCTTCGGCCCGAACGAGGGCGGCCCCAGCTGGCTGCCGCAGCCCGCCGAGTGGGCCGGCCTCTCGGTGGAGGTCCAGACCGGTGACCCGACCTCCACGCTGGAGCTGTACCGCTCCGCGCTGGCCGTCCGCCGCGCGCAGCCCGCGCTCGGCGCCGGCACCGGCGTCGAGTGGCTGCCCGCCCCCGAGGGCGTGCTGGCGTTCCGGCGCGAGTCGGCCGAAGGCTCGTTCGTGTGCACCGTGAACACCACCGGCGAAACCGTCCGGATCCCCGCCCCCGGCCGTATGCTGCTGTCCTCCGCCGAGGCTGTCGAGACGGAGAACGGCGTCGAACTCCCGGCCGACAGCACCGCATGGTGGGCGGTCTGACGTGGTTGCAATAGGCTCTGGGATCGTGACTACGGCGCGACTCTCCGACATCGCGGCGCAGGCGGGGGTCAGCGAAGCCACCGTCAGCCGCGTCCTCAACGGCAAGGCGGGCGTCTCCGCGACCACCAGGCAGACCGTGCTGGCCGCGCTCGACGTCCTCGGCTACGAGCGGCCCACCCGGCTGCGCCAGCGCAGTGCCGGGCTGATCGGCCTGATCACCCCGGAGCTCAGCAACCCGATCTTCCCGGCCCTGGCCCAAGTCATCGAACAGGTGCTCAGCCGGCACGGCTACACGCCGGTGCTGTGCACCCAGACCCCGGGCGGCTCCACCGAGGACGAACTCGTCGAGATGCTGGTGGAACGCGGCGTCGCCGGCATCGTGTTCGTCTCCGGACTGCACGCCGACACCACCGCCGACCACGACCGGTACGCCAAACTCACCGGCCGCCAGGTCCCGTTCGTGCTGATCAACGGCTACAGCGAGAAGATCGCCGCGCCGTTCATCTCGCCGGACGACCGGGCCGCGATGTGGATGGCCGTCCAGCACCTGGTCGAGCTCGGCCACGAGACGATCGGCCTCGCGGTCGGCCAGAAGCGGTACGTGCCGGTGCTGCGCAAGATCGAGGGCTTCACGGCCGCCGTGCAGCAGCTCACCGGGCGCACCCCCGAGCAGGCCGAGGAGCTCGTCCACCACACCCTGTTCAGCGTGGAGGGCGGGCACGCCGCGGCCCAGGCGCTGCTCGACAAGGGCTGCACCGCGATCGTCTGCGGCTCCGACATGATGGCGCTCGGCGCGATCCGGGCGGTGCGCCAGCGCGGGCTGACGGTGCCGCAGGACGTCTCGGTGGTCGGGTTCGACGACTCGCCGCTGATAGCGTTCACCGAGCCGCCGCTGACCACCGTCCGCCAGCCGGTCGAGGCGATGGCCACCGCCGCCGTCGACGCCCTGCTGGAGGAGGTCGGCGGGAACCCGACGCAGCGCTCCGAGTTCATGTTCCAGCCCGAGCTGGTGATGCGCGGCTCCACCGGGGCCGGTCCGCGCAACGGCTGAGCGGCGCCCCGTCGGTACGGCCCCCGGGAGGAGCTCCTCCCGGGGGCCGTACCTTTCAGGCGTAGAGCTGTTCGAGGTCGCGGCGGTAGGCGGTGCTGACGGCCTGTCGGCGGACCTTCAGCGAGGGCGTCAGCAGGCCGCGCTCCTCGGTGAACTCGCCCGCCACCACCCGGGCCCGGCGGATCGACTCGGCGCGCGAGACCGTCGCGTTGACGCCCCGCACCGCCTCGGCGAGCGCCGCCAGCACCGCCGGGTGCACCGGGACGGCGCTGGAGAGGTCCACGCCGTCGGGCGCGCCCGGCGGGGTCGGCGGGTCCAGCGCGAGGAAGCGCTCCACCGCCTCCGGGTCCAGGGTGAGCAGCGCGCCCACGTACGGGCGGCCGTTGCCGACCACCAGGGCCTGGCCGACCAGCGGGTGGCCGCGCAGCCGGTCCTCCAGCGGGCCGGGGGAGACGTTCTTGCCGCCGGAGGTCACCAGGACCTCCTTCTTGCGGCCGGTGATCGTCAGGTAGCCGTCCTCGTCCAGCCGCCCCAGGTCGCCGGTGGCGAACCAGTGCGGCCGCCGGGGCCGCGGCGCCCCCAACTCGTAGTAGCCGTCGAAGAGCTGACCGCCGGACAGCAGCACCTCGCCGTCCTCGGCGATCCGCACCGCGCTGCCCGGCACCGGCTGCCCGACCGTGCCCGGACGCGGCCGCAGCGGCGGGTTCACCGTGGACGGGCCGCTGCTCTCGGTCAGCCCGTAGCCCTCGTGCACCAGCACGCCCGCGCCGGCGAAGAACAGCAGCAGCTCCGGGTCGATCGAGGAGCCGCCGCTGATCGCGTACCGCACCCGGCCGCCCATCGCGGCCCGCACCCGCCGGTACACCAGCGCGTCGTACAGGCCGTGCGCCAGCCGCAGCGAGAGCGGCGCCGGGCGGCCGCCGTCCGCCGCGGCCAGCTCGGCCCGGGCGTAGCGCACCGCCACCGCGGCCGCCCGGTCGAACACCTTCACCGCGCCCTTGGCCTGCGCCTCGGCCCGGCCCAACTGGTGGATCTTCTCGAACAGGTAGGGCACGCCGACCAGGAAGGTCGCGCCGAAGGAGGCCAGGTCCGGCCGCAGGTCGGCCGGTTTCAGGGACGGGCTGTGGCCGATCCGGACCCGCCCGTACACGCAGGTCACCTGGATCATCCGGCCCAGCACGTGCGCCAGCGGCAGGAACAGCAGGGTGCACGGCGCCCGGCCGGTCGCCTCCTCGAACACCGGCTCCAGCAGGGCGTGGCAGTTCGCCGCCTCGGTGAGGAAGTTGGCGTGGGTGAGCAGGCAGCCCTTGGGACGGCCGGTGGTGCCCGAGGTGTAGATCAGCGTGGCCTCGTCGTCCGGGCCCTGGGCCCGTCTGCGGCGCGTCAACTCCTCGGCGGGGACGGGGCGGCCCAGCTCGGCGAGGGCGCCGACCGCGTCCTCGTCCAGCCGCCACAGCGGCACCGTCCCGCCGGTGCGGGCGATCGCCACGGTCAGCACCTCGGCGGTGCCGGCGTCCTCCGCGACCGCCAGCACCGCGCCGGAGTCCCGGACGATCCACTCCGCCTGCTCCACCGCGGACGTCGGGTACACCGGCACCACGCAGGCGCCGGCCGCCCAGGCGGCGAAGTCCAGCAGCGTCCACTCGTACCCGGTCCGCGACATCAGCACGATCCGCGCGCCGGGGCCGACCCCGACCGCGACCAGGCCGCGGGCCACCGCCGCGACCTGCTCCGCGAACTCACGGGCCGTCACGTCCCGCCAGGAGCCGTCCGGTTGACGGCGCGTCACCACCACCGCCTCCGGCGCTTCCCGCGCGTTGCGGAACGGCAGGTCGCCCAGGACCCCGTCCGCGGGCGGCGGCACCAGGTACGCGGACCGGGCTTCGACGACCCGCCCGCCGGTGCGCAGCACCTCGACGGGCGGACGGGCGGCGCGGGCGGCCCGGGCGAGGGGGTGTGCCATGAGCGAACTCCCTTGGGTGGGGTGGGGGTTCGCCCAGGTTAGGTACTCGCCGGTGAACTTACTAGACAGTAAGTTACTTGACAGTTGCGGAGGTTGTGGAGGTTTCGGGACCGGCGGGGCCGCGGCCGCCCGGCGGGGCGTCAGCCCTCTTCGATGGTCGGGGGCTTGGGGAGGAGGCGTTCGCCGTCGCGGGTGCCGCCGGTGCGGGCGATGGTGCGGCGGTCGGTGGAGAGGTAGTCGCGGACGACCAGTTCCACCGCGTCCTGGGGGCTGGTGGCGCCGACGCGCATCATCACCTCCAGGGCCAGGTCCGCGTCCAGCGTGATCGTCACTTTCGCCATGGTGCTGCTCCCCGGTCGTCGAGCCCCTGCCGAGGCTCCGTCGAGGCTCGTCGGGCCTCGTACGGCCGAGGATAGGCCGCTGCCCCCGGGGCCGACCAGGTCCCCGGGGGCAGCGGCGGTCGTGCCGGTGATCAGACGCGGCCCGCGAAGTCGGGGGCCCAGTTGGCGATGGTCTCGGTGCGGACGCCGGAACGCGGGTTCGCGGCCTCGACGTACTTGCCGTCACCGACGTACAGGGCGACGTGGTAGACGCCCGAGTTGGAGCCGTTGCTGGACCAGAACAGCAGGTCGCCCGGCTGCAGGCTGTCCAGCGAGACGCGGGTCGAGTAGTCGGCCTGGTCGGCGGCGACGCGCGGCAGGCTGATGCCGGCCTGGCGGAACGCCGCCTGGGTCAGGCCGGAGCAGTCCCAGCCGCCGTTGCCGGTGCCGCCGTAGACGTACGCCTGGCCGAGCTTGGACAGCGCGAAGTCGATCGCCGCGGCCTTGGAGCCGGTCGCCTTGGTGGCGGCCGTGGCGGTGGTGGTCGTCTTGGCGCTGGTCGAGGCGGTGGCGGTGGTCGCGGTGGACGACTTGGCCGGGGTGCTCGACGACTTGGCGGCGGAGGAGCGGTCGCCCTTCCAGGACGAGCCCTGGTGGGTGCTGGCGGAGGAGGAGGTGGTGGCGGCCGGCGCGGACTGCTGCTGCGCGGTGGCGGCGCCGCCGAGCGAGAGCTGCTGACCCGGGTAGATCATGTCCGGGCCCTCGGTGAGCACCGAGCGGTTGAGGTCGTACAGCTTCTGCCAGCCGCCGTCCACGTGCTGGCTCTGCGCGATGGTGGACAGCCAGTCGCCCGCCACGACGGTGTAGGTGCCGGCCGACTGGTCGGCGGTGGCGGCCGGGGCGCTCTGCTCGGCCTGCGGCTGGGCCTGCGACTTGCCCTGCGACCAGCCGTTCTGCGACCAGCCGTTCTGGGACTTGCCCTTGCTGCCGGACTGCGACTGCGACTGCGCGGGCGCCTGGGTCTGCGACTGCGACGGCGCGGCGGTGGCGGACGAGGCGGAGCCGGAGGTGTCGACCTGGGGGGCGGCACCGCCCTTGGTCAGGCCGGCCTGGATCGAGCACACCGGCCAGGCGCCGGGGCCCTGCGAGGCCAGGACCTTCTCGGCGACCGAGATCTGCTGGTCCTTGGTGGCGAGGTCGGCGCGCGAGGCGTACGCGGTGCCGCCGAACTCGGCCCAGGTGGAGGCGGTGAACTGCAGACCGCCGTAGAAGCCGTTGCCGGTGTTGATCGCCCAGTCGCCGCTGGACTCGCACTGCGCGACCTTGTCCCAGGTGGAGACGGTCGCCGCGGAGGCGACGCCACCGGTCAGGCAGGGGATCGACAGCCCGATGCCGACGACACCGGTGGTGGCGATCAGGCGGCGGGCGCGCTTGGAGCTGATGGGCAGCATGAAGAAGCGTTCCTCTCCCACGCCTGCGAGGTGAGCTGTCGGATTCGGGCTGGAGTTGCCCGGCCGCGCGCACCGCGTGGTGCGCCCGGCTTCACCCCTAGCCCCGTGCGGTCCTTCGACCGCCCGGGGCGACTTACCTGGTTCCCCCGCCCCTGCCGTGGTGCGTTGTGCATGAGCCGACCCGCCCGGCGGCAGGACTCGGCGTTCCGGGCGAACTGGGTCCGTGTGTCCACGAACGTGGGCAGGAGATTAAGCGGAATTAAGGAGAATCCGCAAATGCCCGTGACCGGCATCACAGTGGCCGGAATGGGTGATCAAGGGATATTCGGCGAACTCCGCGAGCGGCGGCGAATTCTGGCGGGACGTCAGGCGATAGGTGATCTTGTGCCCGTTTTGCTGCACTATGCTGAGTTATGCGGGATTATTCACGTTTGGTCACCCGGTGGGCGGGTCATTTGTCGCCGTATGGGCGTTCTGTCCTTGACCGGAAGCGCCCCGCCGCACCCCCCTGACGGTACGTCAGAATGCTGAAGCGAAACCGAATCCGCCGCTTTCCGGCGCCCGCGCTGCCTATGCTGCCCCCGACGGCTCAGGGCGGCGGAACCCGGAAGGGCGGCCACGGTGGAACAGCGGCAGGACGAGGAACGGCAACCGCCGCCGGTACGGCACCGGCGCCCGCCGGTCGGGCGGCGCCGGATGCTGACCTGGCTGGCGGCCGGGACGGCGGCGGCGCTCGGCGGGGGAGTGGTCCTGCGGCAGTCGCTGGCCGGGGCCGACGAACCGGCGGGAGCCGCCGCCGCGCGGACCGGCACCGCCACCCCGGCCGGCCACCCGCACGGCACCGGCGCCCCACCACCCGCCGCCGGCAGCCCGCAGCCCTCCGCCCGGCCCCCGGTGCTGGACACCGGCGGCCGCAAGTGGTCCGACGCCAAGGGCTGGGGCGGGAAACCGCCGGGCCCCGGCAGCGCGGTGCGGATCACCGACCGGGTGGTGCTGGACGCCGACGCCGAGGTCGGCTCGCTGCTGGTGGAGCCCGGCGGCTCGCTGGTGTTCGCCGCCGACCGGACGCTGACCCTGGCCAGCGCGGGCAACGTCGAGGTCCGCGGCGTCCTGGCCCTGGCCCCCGACGCCGCGCACACCCACACCCTGCGCTTCCCGCACGTCGACGAACACCGGTTCGCGGGCGGCGGGATGACCGTCGTCGACAGCGACACCGGCCTGTGGGTCACCGGCCAGGGCTACCTGCGCCTGGACGGCGCGCCCCGCACCGCCTGGGTCCGGGCCGCCGCCGACCTGGGGCCCGGCGACACCGCGCTGAAGCTGGCCGCCGCCCCCGACGGCTGGCAGCCCGGCGACGAACTGGCCGTCACCCCGACCGCGCCGCCCGACACCGCGGACTTCTCCACCGCCTACGACCTGGTGACGGTCGCCCGGGTCGACGGCGCCACCGTCACCCTGACCGGCCCGCTGCGGCACGCCCACCCGCGGGTGGCCACCGGTGGCGGCGCGACCTTCGGCGCCGAGGTGCTCAACCTCAGCCGCAACGTCCGGATCGAGGGCACCGAGCAGGGCCGGGCCCACGTCCACCTCACCTCCAGCCGCCCGCCCGACGTCCGGCACGCCGCCCTGCGCTGGCTCGGCCCGCGCGCCGACGGCAAGGACAGCTGGGACGGCAAGCCCGTCACCGAACCCGTGCTCGGCCGGTACGGGCTGCACTTCCACATGCTGCTGGACACCTCGCGCGGCACCGTGGTCGAGGGCGTCGTGGTCCGCGACACCGGCAGCCACGCCTTCGTGCCGCACGCCAGCCACGGCATCACCTTCCGCGGCTGCATCTCCCACGACACCTGGGAGGACGCGTACTGGTGGGACGGCCCGATCGACACCCGCACCCCGCAGGGCCCCTCGAACGACATCGCCTACGACGGCTGCGTCGCCTCCCGCACCGCCTTCGAGCCCAACCCGCGCGCCTACCGGCTCACCGGCTTCAGCCTCGGCGCCGGGACGGGCTCCTCGGCCCGGGACTGCGTGGCCGTCGGCGTGCAGGGCGCCACCGGCGCGTCCGGCTACGAGTGGCCGGAGACCAGCGAGGGCGTCTGGACCTTCGAACGCTGCCTGGCGCACAACAACCTGCAGAACGGCATCTTCGTCTGGCTCAACGCCGAGCACCACCACACCGTCACCCAGTACGCGGCGTACCACAACGGCGGCTGGGGCATCGAGCACGGCGCCTACCTGAACGACTTCGACTACACCGCCTCGGTGCTGTACGGGAACGCCGCCGGCGGCATCGCCGTGCACGCGCTCGGCCGCGACAAGGGCACCGTCTTCGACGGGCTGCTGATCGACGCCGCCGGGCAGTCCGACTACGCGGTGACCACCCTCAAGCACCAACTGGCCGGCGAGGCCGTCACCCTGAGCCGCAGCCGGCTGACCGGCTACCGGAAGGCCGGGGTGGCGTTCCGGGCCACCAGCGACGGCAAGCCCGACGACATCGCGGTGCTGGACTGCGCGTTCGGCGGCCCGGCCGGCAGCGAACTGTGGCTCGACCCGGACGCGCCCGACCCGACCCGGATCCTGTTCCGCCCGGCCGGGCAGGCGCAGACCGTCGCGCTCGGCAAGGGCGGCGGCCCGGGGCTCGCCGGCACGCCGTGGAACGCCACCACCACGCCGGCCGAGGCCCCCGTCCCGCCGCGCCCGGTCGCCCTGCCCGCGCTCGCCTTCACCGACCGCGCACCCGGGACGGGACGCGTCACCACCGGCTGAGCGGCAGCCTGACGGAACCGGTCAGTGCGAGGCACGAGGAAGCGCGTCGGGGCCGGTCGGTGCGCGGCACGGGGGAAACGCATCGGGACCGGTCGGCGCGGCAGGGGGGAAGCGCGTCGGGACCGGTCGGTGCGCGGCACGGGGGAAGCGCGACGGGCGGGAGCGCGTCGATTCGCTGCTCCCGCCCGTCGCGGCTCTCGGTCGGCGTCAGCGCGCCGCGTGCGCCCCCGGGGTGCGCTGCTGCTCGATGGCGGCCTCGGCGGCCTCCAACTGCTCCTGGGTGGGCTCGGGGAGCGCGGCCAGGTAGGCGGAGGCGATCAGCTGGCCCACCGTCGGGTAGGCGCCGATCGGGGCGGCGCTCGCGCAGCCGGTCTCCTCGGCGGCGGTGGCCAGCAGCTCGGTGTCGGCCTCCGGGCCGATCACCAGCGGGGCCAGCGCCGGGCGCTCGGAGCCGGTGGCGCGCAGGTGCGCGACGGCCGCGGCCACCGAGCCGGGCACGTCCAACGCGGCCGGGACCACCGGCACGGCCAGCCGGGACGCCAGCAGGACGCCGGTGATGCCGGCCGCGGCGGCCGCCTCCTCGCCGCCGACCGTGGTCAGCACCACGCCGTCGGCGGCGGTGGCGATGGCGAACAGCCGGGCCCGGTCGGCGCGGGCCAGCCCGGCCTCGGACAGCCGCACGTGCACGGCCTCGGCCAGCAGCGGGTGCGGGCCCAGCGGGTCCAGCACCTGGGCGCCGGTCTCGGCGGCCAGCTTGTGCAGTTCGGGCAGGAAGCCGTGCGGTCCGGGCACCAGCGGGACGACCACCGGCGCGGGCAGGCCCGCCTCGGCGGCCGCCGCCAGCAGGTCGGCGACCGTCGGCGCGTCCTCACCGCCCTGGTAGGCCGCCGTCACCTCGATCCCCGCCTGCTCGGTGCGGACGATGGACAGCAGCTCCTCGACGACCGGGCGGCTCTCCGGCCCGGCGACGGCCGGGACCGCCAGCACCAGGGCGGGCGAACCGGCCATGATCTCGGGGCGCTCGGGACGGCGGTGGCGCCCCCGCGCACGGGAGCCTGGCGTACGGACGGGCAGTGGCGCGCCCGGGATGGCTGCGGTGCTCATGCGCCAGATCGTAGGACATGTCCCCTCGCGCGTTGCAGCCGGATACCGGCAGCGGGCGGGTTTCCGCCAGGAAGTGACAGTCATCACAGTGCGAATCGTGACTACCTGTGAACCGCGTGGAAGGTGGTGATGATCGACAACGCGCAGACGGATGTGTGCGGACGGTCATGGAGTGACTGGCGTTTCGCCCGGCTGTGTCCGCTTACGCACCGTCAATTGCGCGGCTGTGAAGGGTTGGTGACAGCATTGGCACGTTCTTCTGCACGGGAAATTTCCCATGCTGATGCACGTGCAGGAGGGCTATCATCACGTCAAGTGAGGCATTCGCCAGGCTCTGGGGAGAAAACAATGCGTGAGGCGTACAACGGCATGGCGGCGACGGACCTGGACGGGGTGGTCTGGCAGAAGAGCCGTCACAGCAACTCGAAGGGCAACTGCGTGGAATTCGCCGCGCTGCCGAACGGCGACGTGGCGATGCGCAACTCGCGCTTCCCGCAGGGCCCGGCACTGGTCTACACCAGGGACGAGATCACCGCGATGCTGCTCGGCGTCAAGGACGGGGAGTTCGACCACCTGGGCGGCACGCCCTGACGGCCGGTCGACTCCCGTTCACCCGGGCCGTCGTGGGGGATCCCGCGACGGCCTTCGTGGTTCCGGGCGCCGCCCGGCGCCTCTGACGTTCCGTCAGGAAAGGCCGCTCGCACCGGGCTTCGTCGGACGGTGCGCTTCAGGGGGTGCGCGGGTCGGGCGGTGCGCGGGTCGGCCGGTGTTCGGGTCGGCCGGTGTTCGGGTCGGGGGGGTGCGGGTCAGGCGGAGCGGCGGTGCCGGCCGGAGTTCGACAGCTGTTCCGGGACGGGCAGTTCGGTGTGGGCGTCGAACAGGGCCCAGACCACCTTCCCGGCGCCGGCCAGCGGGTGCCAGCCCCAGGACCGGGAGAAGGAGTCCACCAGGTGCAGCCCGCGGCCGGACTCGGCCACGAAGTCGGCCTCCCGGGCTATCGGACCGGTGCTGGAGGGGTCGCTCACCGCGCAGACCACCTGCGGCGCGCGGTGCACCAGGCTGATCCGGATCGGCAGCGTCTCCACCGTCGGCTGCGGGACGCCCTGGACCGGCACCCGGGACGGCTCGCTCTGGCCGAGCGCGTGCCGCAGGGCGTTGGTCACCAACTCCGAGGCCACCAGGGCCACGTCGTCGAAGATCTCCCCGAGCCCCCAGGCCTCCAGCGACCGCCTGGTGAACTCCCGTGCGGTGCGCACGGCTTCGAAACGGGGAGCGAGGGTGCAGCTGACCACATGAGGGTCGGTCGCCAGGACCGTACCGGTGCTCATGAAGAGCTCCTCCCATAAGGGGGCGGACACGGCGGGACCCACCGGGGTCATGCCGGTCACCTCCGACTCGCTCGGCCGCCGGACCGTCGGCCGACCGGTCCGCACACGCAAGTACCCAGCGACGCGCGGGCGTTGCCGGGAGGGTGTGCGGGTTCGCGCATGGGGTCGACGCGGGGCCCGCGGGATTGCCAGGGCGTGCAAGTGCACGTGCACCATGGTCCTCTGCGCTCACGGCAGATGCAAGAGCCGGTTCACGTGCAGTCGTGCGATTGGCATATGCATGCACCGGATGCACGTGCAAGATGGACCCGGAAGTGGCCGAAGCGACAGTCCGGTGCACCACTACCGGCACTCAGCGCGCCCAAGTGATGGCAGACTGTGCAACTGGTCCGTCCGAGTGGAGGTTTGGTCAGATGACCACAGTTCAGCCCGGCGGGGGCTCGATGGTGCGCCGCATCCTCCTCGGCTCCCAACTCCGCCGGCTCCGCGAGGGATGCGCCATCAGCCGGGAGGACGCCGGCTACGCGATCCGCGCCTCGGAGTCCAAGATCAGCCGGATGGAACTCGGCCGGGTCTCCTTCAAGGAGCGCGACGTCGCCGACCTGCTCAGCCTCTACGGCCTCGCCGCCGGCCCCGACCGGGAGGCCCTGCTGGCACTGGTCCGCGAGGCCAACAAGTCCGGCTGGTGGCACAGCTACAACGACGTGCTGCCCAACTGGTTCCAGACCTACATCGGCCTGGAGGAGGCCGCCGCCCTCATCCGCACCTACGAGGTGCAGTTCATCCCCGGCCTGCTCCAGTGCGAGGACTACGCCCGGGCGATCTTCGCGCAGAACCGCCCCACCCTCGACGACGCCGAGATCGGCCGCCGGGTCACCCTGCGGGCCCGCCGGCAGAAACTGCTCACCGACGGCCGCGGCCCCAAGCTCTGGGCCGTCATCGACGAGGCCGCGCTGCGCCGCCCGGTCGGCGGCCCCGAGGTGATGCGGGCCCAACTGGAGCACCTGGTGGAACTGGCCCAACTCCCCAGCGTGGTCGTCCAGGTGATGCCGTTCCGGTTCGGCGCGCACGCCGGTGAGAGCGGCGCCTTCTCGGTGCTGCGCTTCCCCGAGCAGGACCTGCCCGACGTGGTCTACCTGGAGCAGCTCACCAGCGCCCTCTACCTGGACAAGCGCGACGACGTCGACGAGTACCTCCAGGTGATGGAGCGGCTGTGCGTGGACAGCCTCACCCCGCAGCAGACCCTCGACCTGCTGCACTCGATCCTCAAGAGCCAGTAGCGGAACCACCCGCCCCCCGCGGCTTCTCCGCCGGAGCGCGGGTGGTGCGGAGGAGCGCCGGTGGTGCGCCGAGGGCGCCGGTGGCGCGTGGGCGGCGCGGGGTACGGATCAACCTCCTTGTGCTGTGTGGCGGTTCGGTCTCGGTGCGGCTGCACTGATTGACCGTGGCCCGCCCAACTGCGATGGTGACTGCTCCGCAGTCCGCCCGGTGGCGGACCGCGCGTACCGGCTCCACCAAGACGGGGGTTTGGTGGAGCCGGCCCGAAGGACGGCCGGACCGCCCGGGGCTGCCGGACCGCCCGGGGCTGCCGGAGCGCCCGGGGCGGCGGGAGGCCGACGGCCCGGGCCCGGGCTCCGCTCCGCTCAGCGTTCCGACACCAGCACCCCCTGCTCCTGCTCCTGCTCTGTCGACGCCCCCGCCGAGGCCTCTGCCGACGCCTCCGCCGGGTAGACGTGGTCGGCGACCGGGGCCGGGGCCTGGCCGCGTCGGCGGCCGGAGCGGATCGCGCCCGTCAGCGCGATCAGCAGGCCGAGCGCGGTGGTGCCCGTCACCAGCAGCAACGCGGGCCGGTAGCCGGACAGTTGGGCGTGCGCGTCGGTGCCGCCGGCGCTGCCCGCGGTGAGCACCGCCGTGGTGACGGCCAGCACGATCGCACCGCCGACCTGGAGCGCGGTGTTCACCAGGCCCGAGGCCAGGCCCTGCTCGTCGTCCGCGACCCCCGCGGTGGCCGCCACGTTGATCGAGGGGAAGGCCAGCGCGAAGCCCGCGCCGATCAGCAGCATGCTCGGCAGCACCAGGCCGAGGAAGCCGCTGTGCTCGTCCAGCCGGAGGAACAGCGCGTACCCGAGGGTCATCGAGGCCACGCCGACCGGCAGCACCCGGGCCGGGCCGTACCTGTCCAGCAGGCGGCCGACGGCGCCCGCCGAGAACGCCACCACCGCGCCGCCGGGCAGCAGCCCCAGCGCCGTCTCCAGCGCCGACCAGCCCAGCAGCCGCTGCAGGTACAGCGTGGCCACGAACTGGAAGCCCGCGTAACTGCCCATCAGCGTCAGCGCGGTGAGGTTCGCCCGGCGGACGCCGGCGTCCCGGAAGATGCCGAGCCGGACCAGCGGGTGGGCGGTGCGGGACTCGATGGTCAGGAAGGCCGCGGCCAGCGCCGCCACCAGCAGCAGCGACCCGAGGGTGCGGGCGGAGAGCCAGCCCGCGCCCTGGGCCTCCGTCACCGTGAACACCAGCAGCAGTACCGCCGCGGTGCCGGTGACCGCGCCGGCCAGGTCGTACCCGCCGGAGGAGCGCTGCCCGTCGTGCCGCCGGGGCAGCAGCCTGACGCCGGCGACCAGGGCGATCAGGGCGACCGGGACGGGCATCAGGAACGTCAGCCGCCAGCCCGCCGACGTCAGCAGGCCGCTGATCACCAGGCCGAGCGAGAAGCCGGCGGCCGAGCAGGTGGTGTAGATGGAGAGCGCGCGGTTGCGCGCCGGGCCCTCCGGGAACGTGGTCGTGATGATGGACAGGCCGGCCGGGGCGGTGAACGCGGCGCTGACGCCCTTCAGGAAGCGGGCGCCGATCAGCAGCGGCCCGCTGTCCACCAGCCCGCCGAGCAGCGAGGCGCCGGCGAAGACGGCCAGCGCGACCAGGAACACCCGGCGGCGGCCGAGCAGGTCGGCCGCGCGGCCGCCGAGCAGCAGCAGCCCGCCGTAGCCGAGGACGTAGCCGCTCACCACCCACTGCAGGGCGGAGTCGGACAGGTGCAGGTCGGCGCCGATGGAGGGCAGGGCGACGCCGACCATCGAGACGTCGAGCGCGTCGAGGAACATCGCGGCGCACAGCACCACCAGGGCGCCCCAGAGTCGGGGGCTCCAGCGGGTGTGCTCGGTCGCGGACGGATGGTCGGCCGCAGGCGTGTGGGTCACCGTCGTGTCGGTCATGGCACAGCACGCTACATGCATGTGCATGGGATGCAAACACATTTAATGTGGACGCAACAGATGTGCGTGCATGTGCTAACCTGGCGGCGTGACCGACTTCGACCCAGACCACGACCCGTCCGCGGAGACGGCGCTCGGCGAGCAGTGGCGCGCCCTGCTGGCCCGCCACGCGGCCACCGCCTGCGCCATCGACCGCGAGCTGGGCGAGGCGTACGGGCTCGGCGTCAGCGAGTTCGAACTGCTGGAGCGGCTGCGGGAGTTCGAGCGGGAGGAGCCCGGCCGCGGCGAGCGCGCGCAGGCCCTGGCCGGCACCGTGCACCTCAGCCAGAGCGCGTTCTCCCGGCTGGTCGCCCGGATGGAGAAGGCCGGCCTGGTCCGGCGCACGCACTGCGTCGACGACCGGCGCGGCATCTACATCGCGCTCACCGACGAGGGCCGCGAGCGCTACCTCAAGGCCCGCCCCGTGCACCGCCGGATCCTCGCCGAGACGCTCGGCCCCGACGAGGACTGAACCGGCCGGAGCCCGGCGGCTGACGGCCCGTCAAGGGGCGTGCGGCCGCCGGTTCCGAACCCGGCCGTCGGAGACCGGGGCCGGCGGGGGAGCGCCGTCAGAGCAGCGCCGACAGCCCCGGGGCCACCGCCAGCACCGCCGCGCCCAGCGGGGCGGCCAGCGCCGCCAGCGTCCAGCCCAGCCGGGCCGGCACCGGCAGCCGGGGCTCGCCCAGCAGCAGCCGGTCCACCCGGGCGGGGGACTGCGCCAGCTGGGCCGGCGGGCAGGAGGCGAACACCTCGCTGTTCAGCTCGGCCAGCGCCAGAGCCGTGGTCACCCGCCCGTGCCGCCGGGCCGCCCGGTCGTCCGCCGCCAGCTCCACCAGCACCGCCACCTGGTCCCGGAACGCGGAGAACACCTCCACCCCCGGGAACCCGGTCGCCAACGCCTGCGCGCACTGCCCCAACCAGTGGTGCCGGGCCCGGACGTGACCGCGCTCGTGGCTCAGCACCGCCGCCAGCTCCCGGTCCGACAGCTGCTGCAGCGCCCCCGTGGTCACCACCAGCCGGGCCCGCGGCCCGGGCAGCGACCAGGCCTGCGGCCGGACGTTCTCCAGCACCACCAGCGGCTCGCGCACCCGGCGCCGACGCGGCAGCAGCGAACTCGGCAACTCCGGCGCACGACGCACCAGTTGGGCGTGCCGGTGACCGCGCTCCGCGCGCGCCGAACGCACCTCCCGGGCCAGCGACACCGCCGTCCACACCCCGCCCGCCGCCAGCACCGCCGCCGACAGCCGGCCCCAGCCCTCCAGGCCCACCAGCTCGTACGCGTCCTCCACCCCGGCCGGGGCGCCCGAGAACACCACGTCCCGCCAGGCGGGCAGGGCGGCCGCGCTCGCCAGCAGCAGGCTCAGCACGCAGCACAGCAGCACCGCGACCACCAGCATCTGCCACACCAACAGGGCCAGCACCGGTTCGCGCTCCGGCCAGCGGGCCCGGGCCAGGCGGCTCGGCGCCACGGTGGCGAGCAGCAGTCCGAGCAGCAGCAGGCTCAGCAGTGCCGTCATGGCAGAGGTCTCCCCGAGGGAGGGGTTCGAGGCGCGGCGATGCGCTTCCCCCCAACCTATGCCGCCACACGCCCGCGCGGAACGGCCGGGTCGGTCCAGTGACCAAGGCCACGCCCGGCCGCTGCCGCCGGACCGCCCGACGCCCCGTCAGTCGCCCCGTCAGCCGCACCTCCGCCCGGCGGTCGAACGCCCGTGCCGCGCCGGGGGCTCACATCGACAGCAGCATGGCGAACATCCCGATCCCCATCGCCGCCCGGCAGGCCCGCGGCAGCGGCGCCGCCGCCACCGGACCGCCCGCCGCCAGCACCCGGCTGCCCTCCCACAGCGCGTACGCCCCGAAGTACACCAGCAGCACCCCCGTCAGCAGCGGCAGCCCGCCCGGCTGCCCGTGGTGCCCGGCGTGCCCGCCCGCCGACCCGCCGCCGGCCATCGCCAGCGCCATGTACGCCATCGCCAGCGCCCCGATCCCGTGGTGCAGCCGGTGCACCCGCCGCCCCGCGCCGCGCCCGGCCAGCGCGCCGACCAGCAGCACCGCCGCCAGCAGCGCGTACGGCCAGCCCCAGAACACCCCCGGCAGCAGCGCCATCCCGGCCATGCCCAGGCCCATCGCGGCCTCCAGCACGTCCGACTCCCGGCGCGCCCGGTGGTGGCCGCCGCAGGCCGGTTCGGTGCTCCAGCGGCGCACCCGCCACCCGCAGTAGCCGCCGCTGCCCGCGGCCAGCGCCGCCAGCAGCCAGCTCACCAGCGCCGGACCGTGCATCGCGTCCCCCTCCGTGCCGGATGTCGCCGTGACCTCGTGACCCTGCGGCCCCGCGGCCTCGTGACCCCGCGGCCTCCGCGGAGGGCGCCGCCGGTCGCCGCGGGTGGCCGCGGGAGGCCGAGGTCCGGGCCCCCTCCACGATCACCGACCCCGCCCGGGCGCAGCAGGGCGCGAACGGGGGCGCACCGAGGCGTGACCGGTCCTGCGCGCACGGTGGGCGCCCCGGTGGCGACCCGGTGGGGGCCGGGGCATGGTCGGGGCAGGTCGGGCGCCCCCGGGCCGGGCGGGCCGGAGCCGTCCGTTCCGGTCCGTGCCCGCTCCCCTCCTACTCCACCGCGGAGAGATCGGCGGGCACCGGTACTACGAACTGGAGCGTCTACCGTCAAACCGGCCTTGAGCCGGAGAACCTTTCGCATTTAACGTGGTCCTGTCGTAATAACTCCTGTCGAAGTGAGCCTGTGATGCAGAATCTTTCGCCGACGCTCGCGCTCGCGGGCGACGCCCACGCCACCGACCCGGTCGCGCACCCGGCCTGGACCCGCCTGAAGGAGGCCGTCGAGGCCCTCCGGCCGCTGCAGTCCAAGGACGGTTCGATCGACCTCGCCGCCGTCCCGCGCTCCACGGTCGACCCGCTGGTCGAGACCGTGCAGGCCGCCGTCGCCGAGCTCGCCCCGCTCTTCCCGCACGACGCCGCCTACCTGGCCGCCGTCCGGGCCGACCTCGCCAAGTGGGCCGACACCGGCTACCGCGAGCCCGACTTCCTCGACTCGCTGCTGGCCTTCCGCCCGAACGAGCAGCGCGTCGACGGCACCGGCCACCTGGTCGTCTTCCCGATGTACACCCAGAACGGCAACCCCGACCGCAACCTGGAGGCCGTCCTGCTGAAGGTCGTCTGGCCCGACTGGATCGCCGAACTCGAGCGCACCCGCTTCGACAACCCCGGCTACCTCGGCATCGCCTTCGAGGACTTCACCGCCGGTTACGACACCAACTCCGCCGTGCTCTTCCCCGAGACCGTGGCCGTCCGCGAAGCGCCGGAACGTTTCACCTGGGGCGGCATCTTCTGCGACCGCGAAGCCGCCCGCTTCCGCGCCGTCAGCACCAGCGCCGTCCGCCAACTCGACCTCGACATCCCCGCCGACGCCGCCGGGCTGCTCCAGGACCAGGACCGCACCCAGCAGACCTTCGTCCTGTGGGACCTGGTCCACGACCGCACCCACAGCCACGGCGACCTGCCCTTCGACCCCTTCATGATCAAGCAGCGCAGCCCGTTCTGGATGTACGGCCTCGAAGAGCTCCGCTGCGACCTCAACACCTTCAAGGAGTCGGTCAAGCTCGAGGCCGAGGGCCACCCCCAGGGCCGCGACGTCCAGTACGCGATCCTCTTCGACCGCCTGTTCCGCTTCCCGGTCAGCGGCGACCGGGTCCGCAACTACGACGGCATGGGCGGCCAGCTGCTCTTCGCCTACCTGCACAAGCACGACGCCCTGCGCTGGCGCGACAACCGCCTCACCATCGACTGGGACCGCGTCGCCGACGTCACCAACCAGCTCTGCGCCGAGATCGAGACGCTCTACCGCGACGGCATCGACCGCCCCAAGACCGCCCACTGGATCGCCGCCTACCAGCTGGTCTCCCGCTACCTCACCCCGCACCCCGCCTCCACCTGGGCCAAGGGCCCCGAGGCGCTTCCGCTCGACCTCGCCGACGACAAGGCCCTGCGCAAGGCCCTGTGCGACGCCGTCCACCCCGACGAGTTCCCGCTCAGCATGTTCTACGAGGCCCTGTCCAAGAAACTCCGCCGCGTCATCGCCGACACCAAGGGCATCACCGGCACCAGCACCCAGGAGATCGCCGCATGAGCACCCGTCCCCTCGCCGACCGGGTGGTCGCCGTCGCCGGAGCCAGCGGCCCCGCCGGCCAGGCCACCCTGCGCCGCCTCGCCGCCGACGGCGCCACCGTGATCGGCGCCGACATCGACCAGCGCCGACTGGACGCGGCCCTCGCCGCCGTCCGCACCGCCGTCCCCGGCGCGAAGGTCCACGGCCAGGTCATCGACCTGCTCGACCCGCAGGAGGTCCACGACTGGGCCGACCACCTGGAGGCCGAGCACGGCCACGTCGACGGCCTGCTCCACCTGGTCGGCGGCTGGCGCGGCAGCAAGAGCTTCTTCGAGAGCCGGATCGACGACTGGGACTTCCTGCACGACACCGTCGTCCGCACCCTCCAGCACACCTCGCTGGCCTTCCAACCCGCGCTGCTCCGCAGCCCCGCCGGCCGCTACGCCATGGTCTCCGCCGCCGCCGCGCACAAGCCCACCGCGGGCGGCGCCGCCTACGCCGCCGCCAAGGCCGCCACCGAGGCCTGGACGCTGGCGATGGCCGACTCCTTCCGCAAGGAGACCACCGCCCCCGACGGCGAACCCACCGCGGCGGCCGTCATCCTGGTGATCAAAGCCCTGGTCAGCCCCGAGATGCGGGCCGAGAAGCCGGACGCCAAGTTCGCCGGCTTCACCGACACCGCCGACCTGGCCACCACCCTGGCGTCCCTCTGGGACCGCCCCGCAGCAGAACTGAACGGACAGCACCTGTGGCTGACAGCCCGATGACCCCCGTTTTCGGCCCGACCGACGCGGTACGGCACCACGACCCCGCCGTCCGCGGCTTCGCCAGCGACAACTACGCCGGCGTCCACCCCGAGGTGCTCGCCGCGATCGCCCTCGCCAACGACGGCCACCAGGTCGCCTACGGCGAGGACGCCTACACCGAACACCTCCAGACCGTCTTCCGCCGCCACTTCGGCGACCGCGCCGAGGCGTACCCCGTCTTCAACGGCACCGGCGCCAACGTCGTCGCCCTCCAGGCCCTGCTCCCGCGCTGGGGCGCGGTCGTCGCCGCGGAGAGCGCGCACATCAACATCGACGAGTGCGGCGCCCCCGAGAAGATCGCCGGGATCAAGCTCCACCTCGTCCCCACCCCCGACGGCAAGCTCACCCCCGACCTGATCGACCAGCAGGCCTGGGGCTGGGGCGACGAGCACCGCGCCCAGCCGCTCGCCGTCTCGATCACCCAGTCCACCGAACTCGGCACCCTCTACACCGCCGACGAGATCCGGGCGATCTGCGAACACGCCCACGAACGCGGCATGCTCGTCCACCTGGACGGCTCCCGGCTCGCCAACGCCGCTGCCTCCCTCGACGCCCCGTTCCGCGACTTCACCACCGACGCCGGCGTCGACGTCCTCTCCTTCGGCGGCACCAAGAACGGCCTGCTGCTCGGCGAGGTCGTGGTCGTCCTCAACCCGGACAAGGTCCGCAACCTCAAGTACCTGCGCAAGATGTCGATGCAGCTCGCCTCGAAGATGCGCTTCGTCTCGGTCCAGTTCGAGGCCCTCCTCACCGGAGACCTCTGGCTCCGCAACGCCGGCCACGCCAACGCGATGGCCCGCCGCCTCGAAGCCGCCGTCCGCGACATCCCCGGCATCACCGTGGTCCGCCCCGTCCAGGCCAACGCCGTCTTCGCCCTCCTCCCGCGCGAGGTCAGCGAACGCCTCCAGAAGCGCTACCGCTTCTACTTCTGGGACGAGCACACCGGTGAAGTCCGCTGGATGACCGCCTTCGACACCACCGAACAGGACATCGACGCCTTCGCCGCGGCGATCGCGGAGGAGATGGCCCGCGAGGACTGACCCCCTCCAGGGGGCGCGACGGCTGGTCCGATGGTCTGACGGTCAGATGGCCTGACGTACCGACGGTCGGTTCGGGAGAAGCCTCCCGGGCCGGCCGTCTTGCTGTTGTTTGCACCTGGGCCGGATCGGGCGTAGTGTTCACTGGTCGCTCGGCAGGGAGCACCGGACACGCATCTGTGTGGACGGTCCCGGGGCGGCCAATCCCTTGAGAAACCAGGTC
>NZ_JOGH01000072.1:0-33915 GCF_000721345.1 Kitasatospora sp. NRRL B-11411
TTCCTCCCCCCCGCCCCCGCCACCCCGGCCCCGACCCTGGAGCAGGAACTCGCCGCGCTCACCGCCGCCCCCGCCGACCGGGTCCGCGCCGACCTCGACCACCTCCGCCGCCACCAGGGCCCGCCCGGCCCCCGGGCCCGCGCCCTGCACGCCGACCCGCCCGCCGCGCTGCCCCGCCTCGCCCAGGAGATCCGCGCCTACTGGGAATCGGCCCTCGCCCCGTACTGGCCGCGCATCCGCGCCCTGCTGGACGCCGACATCTTCCACCGCACCCGGCAGCTCGCCCGGCACGGCACCGGCCGCACCCTCAACACCCTGCACCCCCAGATCAGTTGGGACGGCCGCACGCTGCACCTGGCCCGCCGGGCCCGGACCCTGGCCGGCCACACCCCGGGCACCGGGCTGCTGCTGGTCCCCACCGCCTTCAAGGGGCCCGGCCTGTCCACCCGGATCGCCCCGCCGGACCCGCCCCAACTCGCCTACCGGGCCCGCGCCGTCGGCGACCTGTGGCAGCCCCGCGGCCGCACCGCCGCCGCCACCGCCGCCGTCCTGGGCCGCGCCCGCGCCCTGCTGCTGGCCGAACTCGACACCCCCGTCACCACCACCGAACTCGCCCACCGCACCGGCCTGTCCCCGGCCCACGTCTCGCAGAACCTCACCGCCCTGCGCGACGCGGGCTTCGTCACCGCCCACCGCACCGGCCGCAGCGTCCTGTACGCCCGCACCGCCGTCGCGGAAGCGGTGCTCGACGCGGGCCGCTGAGGCCCGGCGCCGGCCGGCACGCCCGCGGCGCCCGACGGGCCGCCCCGGCGCCGGCCGGAACGCTACCGCCCCGCCCGGCGACGCCGGCTCAGCCGGGGCCGTCCTCCCCCTCCTGCTCGCTGCGGGAGCCCGCCCGGGCCGCCGCGAGGAAGACGGCCAGTGCCGTCACCGGGCAGGCCAGCACGAGGCCCAGCAGGACGTAGCGCACGACGACCCCCTCCTTCTGTTCACGAACCCTTTCGGCGCGAAGGGCCGTCAACCTGACCCCGGCGGGCGGACTTTCACCCGTCGGTGTCATCACCGCCGTCGCTACCGCCGTCGCCGCCATTGCTGCTGCCGCCGCCGCTGCCGTCGGCGACCGCGCTCCGGATCCGCCCGAGCAGCACGCGCAGCTGCTCGCGCTCGGCGGCGCCGAGCGCGCCGGTCGCGACGGCGAGCGCGGCCCGGTCCAGCTCCTCGGCCTCGCGGTGGCACCGCTCGCCCTCCGGGGTGAGGGTCAGCAGGAAGGCGCGCCGGTCGGTGGGGTGCCGGACGCGTTCGAGCAGGCCGTCGCGTTCTAGGCTGTCGACGATCGTGGTGGTGGTGCGGGGGGCGTTGCCCACGTGCTCGGCGAGGTCGCGCATCCGCAGCGGGCCGTCCGCGAGGGCGAGGACGCGCAGGGTGCGCAGCCGGGCGACCGAGGCGCCGTGCTCGCGCAGCCGGCCGTCCACGAAGGTGCGCACCCGGTGGGTGGTGTCGAAGAGTTCGTCGATCAGGACGTCGCTGCTGCCGAACCGCTGCCGCGACGCCGCTTCCTCTGCCATGCCGTGCCTTCCCCATCCTGTTGCGGGATCCCGGGTGGGATCCGGTCGTCCGCGCCGGGCCGAAACAGACTTTCTGAGCATACTCATACTGAGTATGCTCAGCTTCTATGAGCACCCGCCTGGGCCAGCGCCGTGTCGTGCCCATCATGGCTGTCCTGACCACCTTCATCTGCATCGTCGACGGTGCGATCACCACCGTCGCCCTCCCCAGCATCGCCCGGCAGTTCGACCTGACCCCGGCCGCCCTCACCGGCGTCGTCGTGGTCTACCCGGTCTGCCTGGGCATGATGATCCCCGCCTCCGCCTGGCTGGTGGAACGCTACGGCGGCCGCCGCCTGATGCTGCTGTCACTGTCCGCCTTCACCGCCGCCAGCGGCCTGTGCGGCGCCGCCCCGGACCTGACCGCCCTGGTCGGCGCCCGCGCCCTGCAGGGCCTGGCCGCCGGCCTGCTCATGCCGACCTCGCAGGCCCTGCTCTTCCGCACCTTCAGCCAGGCCGAACAGGTCCGGCTGTCCCGGCTGATGGTCATCCCGCAGCAGATCGCCCCCGCGATCGCCCCGCTGCTCGGCGGCCTGCTGGTCACCGGCCTGTCCTGGCGCTGGGTGTTCTACGTCAACGTGCCCTTCGGCGCGGCGGCGGTGCTGTTCGGCGCCCTCTTCCTGGCCGAGCACCGCGACCACGCCGCCGGCCGCCTCGACCTGCCCGGCCTGCTGCTGTGCGGCGCGGGCACCGCCGCCCTGATGTACGGCGTCTGCGCGGGCCCGGACCTCGGCTGGACGGGGCCGCCGGTGCTCGGCGCCCTGACCGCCGGCGCCGTGCTGCTCGCGGTCGCCGTCCGGCACCAACTCCGCACGCCCGAACCGATCCTGCGCCTGCGCCTGTTCCGCGACCGGCTGTTCCGCGACACCAACCTGATCAGCCTGGTCGGCTACGTCCCGATGATGGGCGCGATGTTCCTCGGCCCGATCTTCATCCAGGAGGCCCGCGGCGGCAGCGCGCTGGAGAGCGGCAGCACCACCTTCACCGAGGCGTTCGGCGTCCTGGTGACGATGCAGCTGGTCGGCGCGGTCTACCACCGGGTCGGACCGCGCCTGATCATCGGCACCGGCCTGCTGGGCGTCGCCGCCGTGATGGTGCTGTTCGCCACCGCCGGCCCCGACACCGGCCTGTGGACCTTCCGCTGCTACATGTTCCTGCTCGGCCTGGCCATGGGCGGGGTCTTCATCCCGACCACCATCGCCTCGTTCAGCACCGTCGCCCGCCCGGACGTCGCCCACGCCGCCACCCTCAACACCGTGGTCCGGCAGACCGGCAGCGCCCTCGCCCCCGCCGTCGTCACCTCGGTGCTGGTGTTCGGCGCCACCGGCCAGGAACGCGTCCACCCGCCCCTGGCCGCCTACCAGCTCAGCTACTACGTCCTGGCCGCCGTCGCCCTCGCCGCCGCGCTCTTCGCCTTCACCGTGCCCGACGGTCCCGCCCGCACCGCCCGCCGCTCCGCCCGCCGCTCCGACGCCGACCGCCCCCGCCAGCGGATCGGCTGACCGGCCGCCCGGGCCCGCCGCGCCACGGGCTGCGCCCGCTGCGCCCCACTGCGCTCCGACGAGTGGCGCAGCCCGCCCCGGCGGCCGGTCGCCGGGGGTGCCCCGGGGCGTCCGCCGGGGGCGCACGGCCGTCGCCGACGCGCGGGGCACACACCGGAACCCCACAAGCGGCGGCGGTGATTCCGTGCGCCCCTGGCGGGCGCCGCGCGCCGAACCGACGATGGCTCACGCCCCTGACGGACCGTCAGAAAACGGTGCGCCGGGGCCCGGCCGGGGCCCGCCCGGCCGCTCTGAGCCAGGTCCGCCGACCGGCGGGACCGGGCACCTCCCGGAAGGACGTCCATGTCACACCGGTCCACCACCCTGCTCCGCCTGCTGGTGCCGGCGGCGCTCGCCGCGGGCGCCCTCGTCCCGCTCTCCGCGGGCGTCGCCTCCGCCGCCCAGCCGATCTGCCTGAGCGGGAACCTCCAGTTCGACTACCAGTCCGCCGAGGCGGGCACCGCCAAGCCGACCCTGACCCGGGCCGCCCGCAACGCCTCGGTCGAACTCTGGGGCCGGGAGAGGCCGACCGACACCGACCACAAGCTCAACACCGACACCCAGCTCACCGGCGCGGCCGACGGCTCGTTCAACCTCTGCTACACCCCGGTCGGCACCACCGCGATGGACCACCTGTTCGTGCGCTTCGCCACCCGCAGCAACCAGGTGTGGCGGGTCGCCGACGCCACCGGCACGGTCTACACCTACGACACGCCCACCCAGAGCAACATATCCACCAGCCTCGCCCTCGGCACCGTCAAACCCGCCACCGCCGCCCGCGCCTGGCACGCCTTCGACACCGTCAACCTGCTCTGGTCGCACCGGGCCAACTCCACCACCCCGTGCTGGACCGCCGCCGAGGCCAACGCCGCGACCTGCACCACCCTCACCGTCCGCTGGCAGTCCGGCTCCACCGACGGCCCCTGGTACGACCTGTCCAACACCGTGCACCTGGCCGACGCCGACCCGGACTCCGAACACACCGTGCTCCACGAATCGGGCCACTTCTTCCAGAACCGGCTGTACAACAGCACCTTCCCCACCATCACCAACTGCAGCCCGCACTACATCCAGGCGGTCTCCTCCGCCACCTGCGCCTGGACCGAGGGCTTCGCCGACTCCGCAGCCGCCTACCTGCTCGGCGACCAGCGCTACGTGTGGTCGGACGGCTCCTCCTACCCGTTCACCCCCGCCGCGGGCTGGCAGACCGGCGACCGGGTGCAGGGCAACGTGGACGGCGCGCTGCTCCGGCTCTGGAACCAGGTCGACGGCAGCTGGGACCGCACCGTCGCCACCCTCGCCTCCCACACGCCCGCCACCTTCGCCGACTGGTTCAAGAACGTCCGCCCGACCGCCGTCCCGCCGCTGTCCACCACCGGCACCGCACTGACCGCCCTGGACGCCAACGCCATCAACTACGGCCCCACCGTGGTCGGCGACAACGCCTACCACGCCCTCAGCAACGGCGGCGGCGTCGCCCTCCAGCGCGGCGGCACCTGCAGCGGCAGCATCCCCTCGGTGGCCGAGTTCGCCGCCCTGGACACCACCCGGGCCTCGCAGCGCTGGAAGTTCACCGCCAACGGCGACGGCACCGTCCGGGTCTACGACAGCTGCCCGATCCCGCTCTACCTCACCGCCCCCACCACCGCGGGCGGCCAGATCTCCCTCACCGCCGTCAACCTCGGCGCCGCCAACCAGAAGTGGCAGGTGACCCAGAACTCCTCCGGCACCTACACCCTGAGCAACCCGGCCACCGGCTTCGCCCTGGACGGCAACGCGACCGCGGGCCAGGCCGTCACCGCCAACACCGCCTCGGCCAGCTCGGCCAGCCAGAACTGGGCGTCGGTCTTCTCCATCTCCTGACCCCGCCCCCCACAACGACCCGCCCGGGCCCCGGGACCGGACCCACCGTCCGGTCCCGGGGCCCACGCGCGTCGCCGCGCGGCCGGGTCACGGGCGGGACAGCCCGTGGCGGGCCTCCACCGCCGCGACGGTCTTCCGCAGCGCGCCCCCCAGCAGGCCCTTGCCGACGCCGCCCAGCAGCAGGCCGGTGACCCGGCCCCTGAGGTTCTTGCCCTCGCGGACCACCACGACGTCCAGCCGGGTCGTCCCGTCGGGCAGCGGCGTGAAGGTGTAGGTGTGCCCCGAGGCGCCGCCCCAGACGTTGGAGTCGACCGTGGTCATCACCACCCGGTGCGGGTCGGACCAGTCGTAGTGCAGCCGCTCCCAGACGCCGCCCGAACCCTCGGTGACGTCGGCGCGGCCGGGGCCCTCCGCGTGGACCCGCAGCGACTCGTCGGCGCTGTTCGGGAACAACCCCCGGCGGCCCGGGCCGAAATCGGTCAGGCACGCCACGAACTGCTCCGGGGTGGCCGACGTCCGCTCGGTGAAGTGGATGGTTGCCATGGGTCGCTCCTGCGCTGCTCGGATCGGTCGGTCGAACGGGCCCCAGCCTCCCCGGCGACCGCACCCCGCCGAGCCGGTGGCGGACCCTGGCCCGGGACGACCCGTGCCCCGGGCCAGGCAGTGGCCCGCACCCCCGGGCCAGGCACCGGGCCCCCGGGCCCGCGTCCCTGGCCCCGGGGGACCAGGGTCCGCCACCGGCTCGGCCGGGCGGCGGTCCGGGGATCGTGGTCGGTGCGACGCCGACCGGCGTCCCGGAGCGCAGCGGAGGAGCCGACGATGGTGGAGTTCAAGATCGAGGTCGTGGTGGTCCCGGTGTCGGACGTGGACCGGGCCAAGGACTTCTGGACCCGGATCGGCTTCCGTACGGACGTCGACCACAGCGGCCCCGACGGCTTCCGGGTGGTGCACCTGACCCCGCCCGGCTCGGCCGCCTCGCTGATCGTCGGCAGCGGCGTCACCGCCGCGGCGCCGGGCTCCGAGCACGGCGTGCACCTGGTCGTGGACGACGTCGTCGCGGCCCGCGCCGAACTCGCCGCCGCCGGGGTCGAGGTCAGCGAGGTCTTCCACGACGCCGGCGGCGTCTTCCACCACGCCGCCACCGCCGAACGGCTCGCCGGCCCGCACCCGGCCCGCCGGTCGTACGGCTCGTTCGCGTCCTTCACCGACCCCGACGGCAACACCTTCGTCCTGCAGGAGGTCACCGAACGCCTCCCCGGACGGACCGACCGGGCGGTGTACCGCTCCGCCGCCGCCCTCGAGGCGGCCCTGCGCGACACCGCGGCCGCCCACGGCCGGTACGAGGCCGAACTCGGCCACCCCGACCCGGACTGGCCCGCCTGGTACGCCGCCCACCTGGCCCGCGCGGCCGGCCTCGCCGACTGACCCCCCGTCACCTCCCCTCCCCGCCACCCGCCACGGGGCGCCGCGCGCCCCCGGAAAGGAACCGGACATGATCAGCAGGCGCACCTTCACCACCGCGGTCGGCCTCGGCCTCGGCACCCTCCCGGCCCTCGCCCCGGCGGCGACCGCCCGCACCGCCGCCACCCCCGCCACCCGGTTCGTCCAGGCGGCCCCGGACACCGCCCCCGGCACCCGCACCGGGTTCACCGACCTGCGGCAGGTCCGGGCCGGCGTGCTCGACATCGGCTACGCGGAGACCGGCCCGGCGCACGGGCCGGCGGTGATCTGCCTGCACGGCTGGCCGTACGACATCCACAGCTTCGCCGATGTGGCGCCGCTGCTCGCGGACGCCGGCCACCGGGTGATCGTGCCGTACCTGCGCGGCCACGGCAGCACCGCCTTCCTCTCGCCGACCACGCCCCGCAACGCCCAGCAGTCCGCGGTCGCGCTCGACGTCATCGCCCTGATGGACGCCCTGGGGATCCACCGGGCCACACTGGCCGGCTTCGACTGGGGCTCGCGGACCGCCACCGTCGTCGCCGCGCTCCGGCCGGAACGGGTCAGGGCCCTGGTGCCGGTGAGCGGCTACCTGGTCACCAACGTCCCCTCCCAGCGCGACCCGCTGCCCCCGAAGGCCGAACGCACCTGGTGGTACCAGTACTACTTCGCCACCGACCGCGGCCGGACCGCCATGGAGACCCGGCAGAACCGGCACGACCTGGCCCGGCTGGTCTGGGAGGAGGCGTCCCCCACCTGGGACTTCGACGACGCCACCTTCGAACGCACCGCCGCCGCCTTCGAGAACCCCGACTACGCCGCCATCGTGGTCCACAACTACCGCTGGCGGCTGGGCCTGGCCGACGGCGAACGCCGCTACGACCGCTACGAGCAACTCCTCGCCGCCCGCCCGCCGGTCACCGTGCCGACCATCACCCTCGACCCGGCCCTCGACCCGTTCCTGCCCGCCACCGACGGCGCCGCCTACCGGAAGTTCTTCACCGGCCCCTACGAGCACCGCGTCCTCGCCGACACCGGCCACAACGCCCCGCAGGAGGCCCCGGCCGCCTTCGCCCGGGCCGTGCTGGACGCCGAACACCTGGCGGCGGGACGGTGAGCGCCGGGACGGGGAACGACGGGCCGGGGAACGACGGGACGCGGGGCGGCGGGGTGCAGGGCGGCGGGACGGTGAACGCGGGGACGGTGAGCGGCCCGGACGCCGACGCGCAGGCGGCCGCCGCCGCCCGGCGCGCCCGGTTCGGCACCCTCCCCGAACGGCCCGCCCCCGCCGACCTGGTCGGGGAACGCCCGGTCCCGCCACCCCACCGGACCGCCCCCGCCGACGACCCCGACAGCCGGGCGGCCCGCTTCTCCTGCCTGGCCGCGGACCTCGGCCTCTGAACCCGCCGCGCCGCCCGTCACCCACCGGACAGGGCGCCGTCGAGCTCGCGGCGGGAGGCGACGCCCAGCTTGGTGAACACCTTGCGCAGGTGCCACTCCACCGTGCGCGGGCTGAGGAACAGCTGCGCACCGATCTCCGCGTTCGGCTGCCCGTCGGCCGCGAGCCGGGCGATCCGGGCCTCCTGCGGCGTCAGCACGGACTCGCCCGCCTCCGGCCGGCGCACCGTCTCGCCGGTGGCCAGCAGCTCCCGCCGGGCCCGCTCCGCGAACGCCGCCATCCCCGTCGCCACGGCCGCCCCGTGCGCGGCGCGCAACTCCTCGCGCGCCCGGGCCCGCCGGTTCTGCCGGCGCAGCCACTCGCCGAACAGCAGCCGGGCCCGGGCCTCCAACCCGCCCAACCCGCCCCGGACGAACCGGTCGACCGCCTCGCGGTAACGCTCCTCGGCCCGCTCCGGCTCCCCGGCCAGCGCCTCCGCCAGCGCCCCCGCCCCCAGCGCCCAGGGCGTGCCCGCCCGGGCCCAGTCGGCCAGCTCCTCCCGCGCCCGCGCCGCCGACTCCGGCCGCCCCGCCCGGACCGCCGCCTCGACCAACTCGCCGCAGGTCCAGTGGTACAGGGCGAGATCCCGGTACGCGGCCCCCTCCACCGCCGCCTCCAAGGCCGCCGCGTAGGCACCCTGCCCGTTGTGCAGCACCGCCCGCGCCAGCGCCGCCACCGCCACGAGCCGCCCCGGCCCGCCCGCCCCGCCCGGCCCGTGCTCCCCGGCCGACGACGACGCCGCCGCCGAGAACCGCTCGGCGGTGGCCAGGACCGGCCGCTCCCGCCCCTGGTACGCGTCGAGCAGCACGGACACCGCCGCCCGGTCCGCGTCACCGGCCCCGTCCGCCCCGCCCCCGGCGGCCGCCGCACCGGCCAGCAGCGCCCGCGCCTCGGCGAAACGCCCTGCGAAGCCCAGCGCGGCCGCCCGGTGCGGCAGCGCCGCCGCCAGGGTCGACAGCGCGCCCGTCGCCCGGGCCGAGCGCACCGCCCGGTCGGTGACGTCCAACCAGGCCCCGAGATCGCCCAGTTCGGCGGCGGCGTCCACCACCGCCCCCAGCAGCGCCGGGTCCTCGACCTCCGGGCGCGCGGCCAGCGCCCGCGCCAGCAGCGGCTGCGCGGCGGCCGGCCCGTCCGTGCTCCACCCGGCCAGCGCCCGCAGCAGCATCCCGGCCGGCTCCTCGCCGGGCGGCAGCGCGGCGGCGGCCGCGGCGACCAGCCGCAGCGCCTCCGGGTCGGACCGGCCGGCCCGGACCGCGGTGCCGAACGCGGTCAGGCAGGTCTCCCGGGCGGCGGCCGGATCCAGCCCGTCGAGCTGCCGCACCGCGTCCAGCAGCGGCCGCACCGCCGCCGCCCCCCGGCCGGTCAGCGCCGCGGCCCGGGCCCGCAGCCGGTGGACGTGCGCCTGCTGGAGCAGGTCCAGCGGCCCCAGCTCGGCGGCGGCCAGCAGATCGGGCACCCGGGCCGTCGACCCGGCCGACAGGTGGGCCGCCGCGGCCGCCAGCGCCCGCCGGGCCTGCCCCTTCGGCTCGGGGCTGAGCGCGGCGGCCCGCTCCAGGAAACCGGCTGCGGCCGCCCGGCCGCCGCGGGCCAGCGCCCGGTCGGCGGAGTCCTCCAGCGCGGCGGCGACCCGCTCGTCCGGCCCGGCCGCGGCGTGTGCCAGGTGCCAGGCCAGCCGGTCGGGGTCGCGCCCGCCGTCGGTGGCCCCGGCCAGCGCGCGGTGGGCGGCCCGCAGGGCGTCCGGAGCCGCGGCCCGCCACACCGCCGAGCGCACCAGCGGGTGCCGGAACCGCACCGGGGCGCCCAGCACGATCAGCCCGGCCGCCTCGGCCGGCGCCGCCGCCTCCGGGCCGACGCCCAGCAGCCGCAGCGCGTGCCACAGCAGCGGCCCGTCGCCGACCGGTTCGAGCGCCGCGACCAGCAGCAGCGCCCGGCTGTCGGCCGGCAGCGCCTCGACCCGGCGGCGGAACCCCTCCTCCACCCGGGCGGGCGGCGGACCGGACCCCGGCCCGCCGAGCCCGAACGCCAGCTCCGCGGGCGACAGGCCCCGGGGCAGCTCCAGCAGCGCCAGCGGGTTCCCGCCCGCCTCGCCGACGATCCGGTCCCGCACCCGGGCGTCCACCGGCCCCGGCAGCGCCCGCTCCAGCAGCGCCCTCGCCTCGGCGTCGCCCAGCCCGGGCAGCGGCAGCTCCGGCAGCCCGGCGAAACCCCCGTCGCCCGCCCCGTCCACCGTCCGCTCGGCGAACACCAGCAGCACCGACTCGCGGTCCAACCGGCGGCCGACGAACGCCAGGATCCGCTGCGACATCAGGTCCAACCACTGGGCGTCGTCCACCAGGCACACCAGCGGACCCGCGGCGGCCGCCTCGGCGAACAGGCCGAGCACCGCCATCCCGACCAGCAGCATCTCGGGCGCCGCCCCCGCGCTCAGGCCGAACGCCACCCGCAGCGCCTCCCGCTGCACCGGCGGCAGCCCGCCCAGTCCGGCAGGGCCGTTAGGCGTTCCCGGCCCGTCCAGCAGCGGCGCGCACAGGCGTTGCAGCGCCGAGTACGCGAACTCGGACTCGGCCTCCACCCCGGCCGCCCGCACCACCCGGAGCCGACCCGCCCGGCCCGCCAGCTCGTCCAGCAGCGCCGACTTGCCGGCCCCGGCCTCGCCCCGCAGCACCAGCACCCCGCTGCGCCCGTCCCGGACCTCCCGCAGCAGGCCGTCCAGCACCGCCGACTCCCGTTCCCGCCCGAGCAGTTGCACCACCACGCGGTCCGACCTCCAGCCTCCGGTCCGCCCCCCTCCCCGGAGGAGCCGCCCCCATCCTACGAACGGCCCCCGCCGCAGCGGCCGTGCACCGGTCCCCACCTGCGCGGATCACCTGATATACAGCGGGGTGTGCGCGGATCACGTCCTTCGTCGGTGGTGGGTGCGGCGAGGGTCCTGTCGCCGCGGGGCGCTCTGGCGTTGAGCGGCGCGGACGGCGCGCTGCTGTTCGCGGTGCGGGCCGCGCTGGCGATGGCGCTGCCCGCGGTGCCGCTGGTGCTGGCCGGCCACCCCCGGCTGTCGGTGTACGCGATGCTCGGCTCGTTCACCACGACGTTCGGGCGCGGCCTGCCCTACCGGCGCCGGGTCCGGGTGCTGGCCCTGGTGGCGCTGGCGATGACGGCCGCGGTCGGCGCCGGGTCGCTGCTGGCCGCCCGAGTGGGACCGGACGGCGGCCGGGGCGGCGCGGCCGTCGTGGTGGCCGCCACGGCCCTGGTCGCCGGGGCGGCCAAGTTCGGCTGCGACGCCGCCCGGCTGAGCGGGCTGGGCGCCGTCCTGCTGCTGTTCTCCTTCGCGGTCGCGGCGAACGGGGCCCCCACCGGCCCGCAGGTCGCGGCGCAGACCGCGGTCGCCGCGCTCGGCGCCGCCGTGGCATGGGCGCTGTCGGTGTCCGGTCGCCTCTGGCACCCCGACCGCCCCCAGCGCCTGGCCGCCGCAGCCGCCCTCCGCGCGGTCGCCGACCTCCTGGAACGCGCCCCCGGCCCGGCCCGCTCCCGAGCCCGGTACCGGGCCACCGGCGCCGTACTGCGGGCCTACGACACGCTGGAGGCCCGCCCACCGACCGGACCCGACCAGAACGGCCGCGGCGGCCCCTGCCTGCAACTGACCGACCTGTGCTGGTCGCTCCTGGTCCGCTCGGCGGGCAGCCAGCCCGCTGACCCGGCACCCCCGGCGCATTCGGCGACCCCGCCAACTCCGGGGGCCCCGGCGCATCCGGCAACCCCGGTGCATCCGGCGACCCCGCCAACTCCGGGGGCCCCGGCGGATTCGGGCCACCCCGCAGCCCCGGCCGGCCCGGCCGACCGTGCGGCGCCGGCGGATTCGGCAGCCCCGGCATATCCGACCAACCAGGCAGCCCCGACCGGCCCGGCCGACCGTGCGGCGCCGGCGCATCCGGACGACCCATCAACTCCAGCCGACCGCGCGGCGCCAGCGGATTCGGTAACCCCGGCAGCCCCGGTAGTCCCGGCATATCCGAACAACCAGGCGGCCCCGGCATCCCCGGCATCCCCGGTATATCCGACCAACCAGGCAGCCCCGGCCGACCGCCCGGTGCGGCTGCGCGCCCAGGCCCGGCTGCTGGCCGACGGGAGTCTCCGTTCGACGGTGCTGCTGGCCGATCTGGCGGCGCCGGCCGGCAGGCTCCCGGACGGGTCCGGCCGGGACGGGGCGGGGTCCCCGTCGCGGTCCGGGTCCGTCGGCCGCCGCACGGCCGAGCTGCTGGCGGGCCCCGGCAGTCGGCGGCACCGGGCGGCGGTCCACGCCGTGCCCGCGCTGCGGATGGCGCTCGGCACCGGCGTCGCGGGCGGGCTGGCCCTGCTGCTGGGTTTCGGGCACGGCTACTGGGCGGCCCTGACGGCCGCGGCCGTCCTGCACTCGGTCAGCCTGCGCACCACCACCCACCGGGCGGTGCAGCGCACCCTGGGCACCCTCGCCGGGCTGGCGGTCGCGGTCGCCGTGCTGGCCGCCGGGCCCGGGCCCGGGCAACTGGTGGCGGTGATCGTGCTGCTGGAGTTCCTGCTGGAGTACGCCGTGGTGCGCAACTACGCGCTGGGCGTCCTGTTCGTCACGCCGCTGGCCCTGCTGATGAGCGACCTGGCGTCGCCCGCCCCAGCCGAGGACCTGGTGCTGGACCGGGCGCTGGGCAGCGTGCTCGGCATCGCCGTCGGCCTGCTGTGCGCGCTCCTGGTGGTGCACGACCGGGCCGCCGTCCGGGTCGAGCGGGCGCTCGCGGCCTGCACCGCGGCGGCCGGCCGGGCCGAACGCGCCCTGGCCGCCGACCGGTTCGGGCCGGCCCCGGACGACGGCGCCGGGGCCCGGCCCGACGTCCGGACCGAACTGGCGCAGGCCGTGGTCGAGTTGCGGGAGGCCGACGACGCGGCGGCCGGCGAGCTGTGGGAGACCGGCGTCGACCCGGCGGAGCTGGCCGCCGCGGAGGAGCGCGCCTACCTGCTGCTGGGGCGGCTGCACGGCGGCGGGCACCGCCCCGGCGGGCCGGACCGGCCCTGAGCGGAGCGGTGCCCGCGGCCCCCGGTCACCCGGCCGGGGCGGACTCCTCCCGGCGGTCCCGGTCCGCGGCGGGCACCACCGTCACCTTGAGGTGCTTCATGATCGGCTGGTCGCTCTGGGTGGAGTAGTCGCCGATCGCGCACAGCACGTTCATCTCCGGCATGTAGCCGGCCGCGCAGCCGCGCGGGATGTCGTACGGGACGGCCAGGTAGCCGTGCAGCGAGCGGGTCGAGCCGTCCCGGGCGGTGGCGGTGATGTCCACCGGGTCGAACTCGCCGAGGCGGCGCTCGCGCATGTCCTGGCGGTTCATGAAGACCAGGGTGCGCAGGTTGGTGACGCCCCGGTAGCGGTCGTCGTCGGAGTAGATGGTGGTGTTCCACTGGTCGTGCGAGCGCATCGTGCCCAGCGCCAGGGTGCCGGGGGCGGGGACGACGTCCGGCAGCGGCGCCGCCGAGAACTCGGCCTTCCCCGACGGCGTCAGGAACACCAGCTCGCGGGCGGGCTGCTTGATCCGGAAGCCCAACGGCAGGCGCACCCGCCGGTTGAAGTCCTCGAAGCCGTCGAGGACCTCGGCCATGGTGTCGCGGATCCGGTCGTAGTCCTCGACGTACCACTGCCACGGCGTGGCGCTGTCCGGCAGCGCCGCGCGGGCCAGGCCCGCGATGACGGCGGGCTCGGAGAGCAGGTGCGGGGAGGCCGGGCGCTTCATGCCCTTGGAGAGGTGCACCATGCTCATCGAGTCCTCGACCGAGGTCTGCTGCTCGCCGCCGCGCTGGTGGTCCTTCTCGGTGCGCCCCAGGCAGGGCAGGATCAGCGCCTGCCGCCCGTGCACCAGGTGACTGCGGTTCAGCTTGGTCGACACGTGCACCGTCAGCTCGCAGTTGCGCAGGCCCGCGTAGGTGTAGGCGGTGTCGGGGGCGGCGAGGGCGAAGTTGCCGCCCATGCCGACGAACACCTCGACGTCGCCGCGGTTCATCGCCTCGATGGTGGCGACGGTGTCCAGGCCGTGCTCGGTCGGCGGGTCGATCCCGCAGACCTCGCCGAGCCGGTCCAGGAACGCCTTGGTCGGCCGGTGGTCGATCCCGCAGGTCCGGTTGCCCTGGACGTTGGAGTGCCCGCGCACCGGCGACGGCCCGGCGCCCTCCCGGCCCAGGTTGCCGCGCAGCAGCAGCAGGTTGACGATCTCGCGGACGGTGTCCACCCCGTGCTCGTGCTGGGTGACGCCCAGGCACCAGCTGACGATGCTGCGGTCCGCCTCCCGGTACACCTGGGCGGCCCGGAGGATCTGCGCGCGCGGCACGCCGCTCTGGTGCTCGATCTCCTCCCAGGACGTCCGCTCGCACACCGCCCGGTACTCCTCGAAGCCACTGGTGTGCCGTTCGACGAACAGGGTGTCCAGCGCCTTCGGGTCGGTGCGGGCGCTCTCCAGCAGGGCCTTGGCCATGCCGCGCAGCAGGGCCATGTCGCCGCCGATGCGCGGCTGGACGTTCAGGCTGCTGGTCGGGGTCGCCTTGTTCAGCGCCATGTCGACGAAGTCGTGCGGGATGATCGTGCGCCGGGCGGCGGCCTCGACCAGCGGGTTGACGTGCACGATCCGCGCACCGCGCTTGTGCGCCTCGGCGAGCGCGGTGAGCATCCGGGGCGCGTTGGAGGCCGCGTTGACGCCGAGGATGAACAGCGCGTCGGCGCTCTCCCAGTCCTTCAGGTCCACCGTGCCCTTTCCGGTGCCCAGCGCGGCCTGCATGGCCCGGCCGCTGGCCTCGTGGCACATGTTGGAGCAGTCGGGGAGGTTGTTGGTGCCCAGCTCACGGGCCATCAACTGGTAGAGGAAGGTGGCCTCGTTGCCCAGCCGGCCCGAGGTGTAGAACGCGGCCCGGTTCGGGTCGGACAGCCCCCGCAGCGTCCGGCCGACCAGCTCGAAGGCGTCCTGCCAGGAGATCGGCCGGTAGTGGTCGGTCGCCGGGTCGTACACCATCGGCTCGGTGAGCCGGCCCTGGTCCTCCAGCGCGAAGTCGCTCCACCCGGCCAGCTCCGTGACGGTGTGCGCGGCGAAGAACGCCCGGTCCACCCGCTTGCGGGTCATCTCCCAGGTGACGTGCTTGATGCCGTTCTCGCACAGGTCGAGCTTGAGGCCCTTGATGTCGTCGGGCCAGGCGCAGCCCGGACAGTCGAAGCCGCCGTCCTCGTGGTTCATCTTCATGATCGCGCGCGGGCCGTCCAGGTACTCGCCCTCGCGGACCAGGAACTTCGTGACGCTCTTGGCCGCGCCCCAGCCGGCCGCGGGATGGCGGTAGGGCTTGAAGCCCGGGGGCTTGCTCGGCGCGGCGCCGACGCTCGGCTCGATCCCGGCGGGGGAGGGGCCGGTCGGCCCGGGCTGGTCGGAGGAGTTCACGGTAGTCGCCTTCCGGAGTCGCGGAACGGCCGCCACGGCTGTGGCATCCGGTCGTCAGGGTGCTCGCTGTCGGGCCCCGTCTTCAAGGAAGCCAGGCCGACGGGGATCGTGCCCGTCGGAACACCCCGGCGCACCCGGCCCCCGCCGGCGGTGCGCACCCCCGCCCCCTGCGGTGACGCCCCGTCAGGGGGCGAACAGCGTGCTGGCCAGCAGCACGTGGGCGGCGGTGCCGCCGAGGATGCTCAGCAGCGCGTTGCGGCGCCACAGGTGCAGGCCGACGGTGAGGGCCAGCGCGGCGAGCGGGGCCGCCGCCCGGGACCCGGCCGAGGGGAGGCCGCGCAGGCAGTAGGCGACCAGGATCACCATCACCCCGGCGGGCATCCGGGTGCTGAGGTACCGGACGGTGCCGCTCCGGCGCAGCCGGGCGAGCGCGGTGAAGGGCAGGGCGCGCAGCGCCCAGGTGACGGCCGCGGCGACCAGGACGGCCGCGACGGCGTGGCGGGGGTCAGGCACGGCGGGGCTCCCGGGCGGTGACGAGGCGGCGGGCCAGCAGCAGGGCGGTGAACAGGGCGAAGGCGGTCGGGAGCAGTCGGCCCGGGAACAGCAGCCGGGCGGCCAGGGCGCTGAGCACGGCCAGCACCGGGGTCGGCAGGTCGCCCCGCAGGTCCCGGACGGCGTCCAGGGCGAGGACGGTGAACAGCGCGGTCAGCGCGAAGTCCAGGCCGGTGACGCCGGCCGGGACGAGCGACCCGAGCAGCGCCCCGGCGGTGGAGGACACCACCCAGTACAGGTGGAGGAGGAACTGCAGCCACAGCAGGCGGCGGCCCGACCAGGCCCGGGCCGCCCCGCCGGTGGCCAGCGCGTAGGCCTCGTCGCACAGCGCGTAGGTGCTGTACGCCTTGCCGAGCCGGCCGGGCACCCGGTGCAGCGGGAAGGACAGCGCGTAGAAGACGTGCCGGACGTTCACCATCAGCGCGGAGGCCGCGACCGCGGCGAGCGGGGCGGCGGCGGTGACCAGGCCGATCAGCAGGAACTCGAACGACCCGCCGAACGCCACCGCCGCCGACAGCCCGGCCCACCACCAGTCCAGCCCCGACTGCGCGGCCAGCGCCCCGAAGGCGAGCCCGAGCGGCAGGAACCCCAGCCCGACGCCCACCGAGTCCCGCAACGCCGCCCGGGCCTCGGACCCGGCCGCGGGCGGGGCACCGGGAACGGCCGGGGAAGAAAGGGTTTCCACGGGTGGAATGCTAGGACGAATCGCGCCTCATGTGGTTTCCGAATACGCCCCTAGAATCGCCGGATGCGCAATGAAATCACGCTGGACGCCATCGACCGGGACATTCTGTTCCACCTGGCCCGGGACGGGCGGCTGACCAACGTCGAACTGGCCCGGCGGGTCGGCCTGACCCCGCCGCCCTGCCTGCGCCGGGTCAAGCGGCTGGAGGAGTCCGGGGTCATCACCGGCTACCGGGCCACCGTCGACCCCGAGGCGGTGGGCCGCGGCCTGGAGGTCCTGGTCGACGTCGAGATCTACGCCCAGGACCGCAAGAGCTTCCAGGAGTTCGAGGACACCGTGTCCTCCTACCCGGAGGTGGTCGAATTCCGCCGCCTGTACGGGCGCCCCGACTACTTCGTCCGCGTCGCGGTCGCCGACCACGCCGCCTACGAGACCTTCCTGACCGAGAAGCTCAGCGGCCTGCCCGCGGTCCTGCGGCTGGAGTCCCACCTGACCATGAAGCGGATCAAGCCCGACGCGCCCTGACCGCCGCCGGGGGCGGTGCCGCCGCCGGTGGCGCCCCCGGCTCCGGATGCTCAGTTCTTGCGCGCTGTGCGCGAAACTGCGTGAAACAGGGCTTGATCGAGCACTTGACGGCAGGATGGGGCGCTGGTGCGATGTGTACCGGTCAAATCGACCGTCCGGAATCCGCAGCCCTCCGAGGAGGAACCCCGCATGCGATCCGTCCTGCCCCGACCCGGCAGTCCCGGCACCCGCCGCACCGCGCTGGGCCTGGCCGTCCTGCTGATGGCGAGCCTGTTCGCCGTCCTCGGCCCGGCGCCGGGCGCCGGCGCCACCACGGCCGGCAACGTCACCGGCGTCACCCGCTCCGGCGACACCTTCACCGTCACCACCACCGGCAAGCCCGCCGCCCGGATCACCGTGGCCCGCGCCGACGTCTTCCGGATCTGGCTCTCGCCGGACGGCACCTTCACCAACGACCCGGCCGGCGCCGACCTCGCGGTCAGGACCTCGTTCGGCACCGTCGGGGCCACCCTCACCGACGTCGGCGCCTACTGGCGGATCGGCACCCCCGCGATCAGCCTGCGGATCAACAAGTCGCCGCTGACCTTCGCGCTGTACCGGGCGGACGACACCACCCTGGTCTGGGCCGAGTCCCAGCCGACCAGCTGGACCAACCAGCAGACCACCCAGTACCTCGCGCGCGGCGCCGACGAGCAGTTCTACGGCACCGGCCTGCACCTGGGCGAGTGGGCGCTGCGCGACAAGACCGTGCCGGTCTCCGTCTCCAACTCCTGGACGGAGAACAGCAACGCCAGCCCCGCGCCGTTCTACATGTCCACCAACGGCTACGGCGTGATGCGCAACACCTGGGCGCCCGGCTCCTACGACTTCGGCGCACCGACCCAACTCACCCACAACGAGAGCCGGTTCGACGCCTGGTACTTCGCCGGGGACTCGCTCAAGGGCGTCCTGAACGCCTACACCGACGTCACCGGCAAACCCTTCCTCGCCCCGATCTGGGGACTCGAACTCGGCAACGCCGACTGCTTCAACGCCTCCAACCCCACCTATACCGGCGACCACAACCGGCTGCGCCACCAGACCACCCCCGACGCGGTCGGCTACGCCGCCGACGCCCGCGCCGCCGACATGCCCTCGGGCTGGTTCCTGCCCAACGACGGCTACGGCTGCGGCTACACCGACCTGCCCACCGCGACCGCCGGCCTGGCGGCCCAGGGCGTCCACACCGGCCTGTGGACCTCCACCGGCCTGAACAACATCAACTGGGAGGTGGGCACGGCCGGCTCCCGCGCGGTGAAGACCGACGTGGCGTGGATCGGCGGCGGCTACAAGAACGCCTTCACCGGCGTGCAGCAGGCCGTCGACGGCATCGAGAAGAACTCCGACGGCCGCCGCTTCGTCTGGACGGTCGACGGCTGGGCCGGCACCCAGCGCAACGCGGTGGTGTGGACCGGCGACACCTCCGGCACCTGGGACGCGATGCGCTGGCACGTCCCGTCGATCGCGGGCGCGGGC
This sequence comes from Kitasatospora sp. NRRL B-11411, assembly GCF_000721345.1. NCBI lineage: Bacteria > Bacillati > Actinomycetota > Actinomycetes > Kitasatosporales > Streptomycetaceae > Kitasatospora > Kitasatospora sp. NRRL B-11411. The sequence goes on from NZ_JOGH01000072.1 coordinate 18,597, forward strand.
CTGTCCGGCCTCAACTACGCCTCCGGGGACGTCGACGGCATCTACGCGGGCAGCCCGCAGACGTACGTCCGCGACCTGCAGTGGAAGGCGTTCACCCCGGCGTTCATGACCATGTCCGGCTGGGGCGCGACCAACCCGTCCGCCGGGTACAACGACAAGCAGCCCTGGCGGTACGCCGAACCGTACCTGTCGATCAACCGCAAGTACCTGCAGTTGAAGATGCGGCTGATGCCGTACCTGTACACGATGAGCCGGGTCGCCACCGACACCGGCGTGCCCGCCACCCGCGCCATGGTGCTGGAGTACCCCGACGACCCGGTGGCGCGCGGCAACCTGACCAGCGGTCAGTTCATGGCCGGGGACTCCTTCCTGGTCGCCCCCGTGGTCAGCGACACCGCCGTCCGCGACGGCATCTACCTGCCCGCGGGCGACTGGACCGACTACTGGACCGGCAAGGTCTACACCGGCCCCGGCTGGCTGAACGGCTACAGCGCGCCGCTCGACACCCTGCCGCTGTTCGTCAAGTCCGGTGCGGCGGTGCCGATGTGGCCGCAGATGAACTACACCGGCGAGAAGCCCGTCTCCACCCTCACCTACGACGTCTACCCGCGCGGCGCCTCCTCCTTCACCCTCTACGAGGACGACGGCACCACCCGGGCCTACCAGAACGGCGCTTCCGCCCGGCAGACCGTCAACGTCACCGCACCGGCCTCGGGCAGCGGGAACGTCACCCTCGCCGTCGGTGCCGCCACCGGCAGCTACACCGGGCAACTCGCCGGCAGGGCGTACGAGTTCACCGTGCACGCGGCCGCCGCGCCGAGCACCGTCACGGTCGGCGGCACGGCGCTGCCGAAGCTCAGCGGCAAGGCCGCCTACCAGGCGGCCGCCACCGGCTGGTACTTCGACCCCGCCGACCGCGCCGGCACGCTGTGGATCAAGGCCGGCGACCACGCCGTCACCAGCGCGTTCACCGTCACCGCCACCGGCCTCACCCTGCCCACCGGCACCCCCGTCACCTCCAGCGGCCCGATCCCGCAGGCCGGTTGGAAGGTCGTCGCCGCCGACAGCCAGGAGACCACCAACGAGAACGGCGCCGCCGCCAACGCCATCGACGGCAGCTCCGCGACCATCTGGCACACCCAGTGGTCCGGCACCGCCGCCCCGCTCCCGCACGAGATCCAGCTCGACCTCGGCGCCCGCTACGCCGTCGACGGCCTCGGCTACCTGCCCCGGCAGGACGGCGGCGTCAACGGGCGGATCGGGCAGTACGAGGTGTACGTCTCCGACTCGACCACCGACTGGGGCCCGCCGGTGGCCACCGGGACCTTCGCCGACACCGCGAGCGCCAAGAAGGCCGCGTTCACCGCGAAGACCGGCCGCTACCTGCGGCTGCGGGCGCTGACCGAGGCCGGCAACCGCGGGCCGTGGACCAGCGCGGCCGAGATCACCGCGACGGGGCGCCCCGCCCCGTGACCGGGAGGTCCGGGCCCGGCGAGTGCCACTCGCCGGGCCCGGACCGCTGCCGGGGGAGCGGATCAGCCGACGGACCAGTGCTGGAGCGCCGAGCCGGTGTCGGCCTGCTGGGTGACGGGGGCGCCGTCGGCGGTGGAGTCGGCGGTCAGCAGCAGGCCGCTCGACCGGGAGGTGACGGTGTAGCCGCCGCCGCTGACGGCGTCGACCAGCCAGCGCTGGTTGGCGCCGCCGGTGCAGGTCCACTGGATGACCGCGGCGCCCGGCGCGGTGGAGCCGCCGCTGACGTCCATGCAGAGCTTGGACTCGCCGTTGGTGATCTGGTAGCTGCCGTCGCCCTGCCGGGTGAAGACCCAGCTCTGGTTGGGCCCGCCGTTCGGGGTCCAGACCACGAACTGCGTTCCGGCGCTGGTGGAGTGGCCCGGGTCGTCGAGGGCCTTGCCCGCGGCCAGCAGGGTGTGGGCCCCGCCGAGCACCGGGTTCACCGCCCAGGTGAAGGCGGTGGAACCGGTGGCGGTGCCGGAGGAGGCGGTCGCGGTGACCGTCGCGGCGCCGACCGCGGTGGGGGTGCCGGTGACCAGGCCCGCCGGGCTGACCGACAGCCCCGCGGGCAGCCCGGTGGCGGACCAGGTGAGCGCCTTGCCCAGCGAGTCGGTGCCGCTCAGCTGGAGCGAGACGGCGGTGCCGACGGTGCCGGACTGCCGGCCGGGGGCGGCGACGGTCACGACCTCGGCGGCGGTGCCCACCGGGGTCAGCGCGAGGGTCTGCTCGGCCGCGGTGCGGCCGCCGCCCACGGCGCTGCCCGAGGTGTCGGTCCAGGTCCGGGTCGGGACGGTCTCGGTCGGGCGCCCGGCGGCGGCGGAGAGCGCCAGGTCGAGGCCGCTGTAGCGGTTGACCAGGTGGTAGGCGCTGCCCGACCGGAGCACCCACCACTGCTGGCCGACGGTCGGGCCGTCGGCGGGCGCGGCGGTGGCGGTCGGCCGGGCGCCCCAGGCGCGCCCGGCGGTGCCGGTGGAGTCGACCCCGAGCAGCTGCCCGGTGGCGGAGTTGGTGATCCGGTAGGAGCCGTCGCCGACGGCGGCGAAGGTCCAGGACTCCAGGGCGCTGCCGGTGGCCGCGGGCAGCGAGGTGGTGCCCGCGGACCCGGCGACCTGGGCGAGCACCCGGCCGTCGCCGCCGGCGATGCGGTACGCCCGGGTCACGTCGACCGGGGCGGGCGCGGCGGCGGTGGAGGTGAGGGTGGTGTTCACGTACTCGCCGGAGGCGCCGTTCGAGCAGCCGAAGGAGCAGTAGGAGCGGAAGGTCCGGCCGACGATCTGCGAGCTGGTCCGGTTGCCGCCGTCGAGGAACCAGCGGTACCAGGACGCGGTGCGGTAGGCGCCGGTGTCGCCGGCCAGGTACCACTTCTGGGTGGAGAGGTCGTCGGTGACGTAGTACTGCTGGGGGGCGTTGCCGCTCTGGTCGACGGCCTGCGGCTCGCCGACGTACAGGCCCAGGTAGGCGTCGTAGGTGACGTCCATGACGAACAGCGGCGAGGTCGCGGGCATCTTCCCGGCCGCGATCTGCTGCGCGGAGGTGCCGGTGCTGGCCGGGTCGTACTCGCCGGACGGCGGGACGTAGCCGGTGCCGCCGGACGGCCCGACCGGCACCATCGAGGACTCCCGGCCGCCGACGCCCGGCTCGCCCCACGCGCCGTCGTACCACTTCTGCCAGGAGCCGGGCGCCATCTTGCCGGAGATCGGGGCGCGCGCGACGTGCTCGTGGAACGCCTTCCAGCCGCCGCTCTTGTCGACCACCCGGGAGCCGTAGAAGAGGTAGAAGTAGCCGGACGCGGTGTCGACGAGCAGGCGCTGGTCGCCGTCGCCGTAGTAGTACGTCTGGTTCGGGAACTGGGCGGTGTCGCCGCGGGCGGTGCGGTAGGGCGAGGTGACCACGTGGTCGCGGATCTTCCAGGTGCGGCCCTGGTCGGTGGAGACCGCGTAGTCGATCGCGTCGAAGTGCAGGCCGTCGCCGAAGGGCTGCGGGGAGAACTCGTTGTGGACCAGGCCGTACCAGTCGCCGGTGTCCGGGTCGATCCAGATGCCCGAGAGGTCGCAGTAGTTCTTCTGCGCGTAGCTGCTGCCGGCCGGGGCGTAACTGGCCGTCAGACCGGTGGGGCTGTTGTTGCAGCGCTTGGTGGTGTCGCTGTTGCGGTCCTTCGGGTCGGCCGGGTCGGCGGAGTTGCCGAGGGTGCTGGAGAAGGCGGCGGCGTCGAAGTCGGCGCCGGTGTAGAAGTCCCACCTGCGGGGGTCGTTCGCGCCGTAGAGCGCGGCGGACTGCTGGTAGTAGAACGTGCCGTCCTTGTCGAGGTAGGGGACGGCGGGCGTGTCGGTGGGGTGCCCGAACGGGACGGGGGCGCTGACGCCGACCGTGTAGGCGGAGTCGGACGGCGACGCCGCCGCCGACGCGGGGGCGGGCAGCCCCGCGGCGAGGCAGGCGAGGGCCGCCGCGGCGGCGGTGGCCAGGGTTCTGCGCAGGGGAGTGCTCATCAACGGGCAGTCCTTCGGCTGAGTGGGGGCTCTCGGAGTGCGTCGGAGCGCTTCGGCAGGCTTCGGAAGGCGCCTGAAGGCACCTGAGGCACCTGAAGGCGGCTGAGGGCACCTGAAGGCTCCGGCGTGCTCGAGAGTGAAGTATCTGCGCCGCCATCAATCAAAAGTCAACATGCTCGATCAAAAAATGCGCGGAGAGGCCCCGATCCGCACACGAACGCGCACCGGGGGCGGAGGTGTCACCAGGGCCCGTCGCCGTCGGCCGGCTCCGGCCGGAGCGGGACGTCCGACGGGTCCTGGAAGATCCCCTCCAGCGCCAGGTGCGCACCGCCCCGGGCGGCGTTGGACAGGCCGAGCCCGGAGGCCGAGACCACCACCTGCTGGGAGCCGGGCGCGATCCGCCGGCGGTCCAGGAACTCCTGCGCGGGGCCGACCAGGTAGCGGCCGAAGACCGCGAAGTAGCCGCCCAGCACGATCCGCGGCGGGTTCAGCACGTCCACCAGGACGCTGAGCCCGAGGGCCAGGTCGTCGGCGACGGCGGCCAGCGCGCCGAGCGTGCGCGGATCCCCGGCGTCGGCCCGCGCCAGCAGGTCGCCGAGCCGCTCGGCCAGGTCGACCGAGCGGTCGTGGACCCGGTCGGCCGGGTCGGCGGCGGCGTCCAGCAGCGCCTGCAGCCCGACCGCGACCTCCCAGCAGCCGGTGCGCCCGCAGCCGCACGGCCGGTCGAGCCGGTCGAGCTTCATGTGGCCGATCTCGGAGCCGCGCAGCAGCCGGCCGCCGGAGATGCCGGCCCCGCCGGCACCGATCCCGCCGGTGACGTAGACGAGTTCGCGGGTGTCGGCGCCGGGGACGGCCAGGTACTCGGCGAGGGCGCCGGACTCGGCGTCGTTCTCCAGCAGGACGGGCGGCGCGTGCCGCCCCAGCCGGGCGCGCAGCTCGGGCACGGCCCGCACGTCGCGCCAGCCGAAGTTGGTGGCCACGGTGACCGTCCCGGCCGCGCTGTCGACCGAGCCCTGGGTGACCAGGGTGATCCCGACGGCGCGCATGCCGCGCCCGGCCACCGCGCTGAGGCAGTCCGCGACCAGGTCGGCCACCTCGTGCAGGGCGGCCTGCGGGGTGAGCGCGGGCACGTCGAGGGCGCGGCGGGCCTGGTGGACCACCTCGCCGCGCAGGTCGAGGGCGAGCACCGTGAGGTGGTCGGGCCCGATCTCGGCGCCGACGCCGCAGATCCAGCGGCCGTCCAGCTCGACCATCCGGTGCGGGCGGCCCACCGCGCCGGCCCGGTCGAGCTCGCCCTCGCGGACCAGGCCGCGCTGGATCAGGTCGGCGACCAGCACCGAGACGGTCGCCTTGGGCAGGCCGCTCGCGGCGGCGAGGTGGGTGCGGGACTGGGCGCCGCCCTCGCGCAGGTGGCGCAGCAGCACGCCGAGGTTGGTGCGGCGCAGCGAGGCCTTGTCGGCCACCTCGGGGTGGCCCGCCAGGATGGCGCCCGCCGGACCGACCGTGCCGGTTGTGCCGCGCTGCGTCTGTCGCACGTGCTCTCCTCGTTCCGCGGCCCGCCGGGGGCCGGTGTTGACCTTGGACATATTAGTTCAGGCACCACATGAAATAACGCCGACCGCCGATCGCCGCCCGCCGCGGCAAGCGCTCCCGCGGACGCCCGGGGGAGGGGCCGGGCGGCCCAATTAGCCCTTTCCCCAGGCAGATTGCCCGTGGCCGCCGGCGGCGGCAGCCGTCCGTCGCGGTTGCGCAACGGCCCGCCGCACCCCTTGACAGCCCCGACCCTTAATTAACACACTAGCCGAAATAACGGCCCGAGGCGTTCAACGGGCCCCCACCGCCGCGCCGGGGCCGAGCCCGCCCGCGGCCGGCAGCAGCAGAGGACCCCCATGAAGAACCGCGCGCTCAGAACCGTCACCCTCGCCGTGGCGATCGCCTCCCTGGCCGGCACCGCCGCCTGCGGATCGGACGGAACGGCGGGCCGGGCCTCCGGGCCGGTCACCATCGAGTTCTGGGGCTGGGCCCCCGGCTACGAGAAGTCCGTCGAGCTCTTCAACTCCACCCACCCGGACGTCAAGGTCAGCTACAGCAAGATCTCGCCCGGCGCCAAGGGCGGCTACACCAAGCTGCTCAGCGCCGTGAAGGCCGGCAACGCCCCCTGCCTGGCCAGCGTCGGCTTCGAGACGCTGCCCACCTTCGCCGCCGCCGGAGCCCTGCAGGACGCCACCGCCGAGACCGCGCCGTACGCCAAGGAGTACGTGCCCTGGGCGTTCGCCCAGTCCGGGGTCGCCGGGCACACCTACGGCCTGCCGGTCGACATCGCCCCGATGGCGCTGGTCTACCGCAAGGACCTGTTCGCCAAGTACGGCATCCAGCAGGCACCCACGACCTGGGCCGAGTACGCCGCCGACGCCGCCACCATCCACGCCGCCGACCCGAACGCCTACATCGGCTACTTCGGCAACGACGCCTACAACTTCGCCGGCCTCGCCTGGCAGGCCGGCGCCAAGTGGTTCGGCACCAGCGGCGACAAGTGGACCGTCGACCTGGACGACCCGGCGACCAAGAAGGTCACCGCCTTCTGGCAGGACCTGATCGACCGGAAGCTGGTCAAGGTCGTGCCGAGCTTCGACACCGCCCTCTACAAGGGCATGGGCGAGGGCACCATCCTCTCCGACGTCAACGCCGTCTGGGACACCCCGATCCTCGCCGACAGCGTCAAGCAGACCGCCGGCAACTGGGCCGTCGCCCCGATGCCGGTCTGGGACGCCGCCACCCCCGCGGCCGGCAACGCCGGCGGCACCCCCAACGCGGTGCTCAAGGGCTGCAAGCACACCAAGGAAGCCGTCGAGTTCGCCCACTGGTTCGGCACCGACCGGGCCAGCACCGGCAACCTGATCAAGGAGACCGGCATCTACCCCGCCGCCCTCACCGGCCTGGACGACCCGGCCCTCGCCGAACCCAACCCCTTCTACGGCGGCCAGCGGATCTTCGACGTCTTCAAGGACGGCGCCACCCACGTCGACCCCGGCTTCCAGTGGGGCCCGGTGATGACCAAGACCTCCGGCGCGCTCGCCGACGGCCTCGGCAAGGCGGGCGCCGGCACCACCACCCTCGACGCCGCCCTGGCCGACACCCAGGCCCAGACCCTGGCCGAGATGAAGACCCAGGGCATGGACGCCGGCTGACCATGCACCCCACCACCCCCACCACCTCCGTCGGCACCTCCGCCATCCACCGCTGGCTCCGCCCCGTCACCTACCAGGACACCCCGCCGGAACTCCTCCCGGCCGAACTCCGCGACTGACCCCGCCCCCGAGCCGTAGGATCGCGCAACAGCCGTGGTCAGGGGAGGGCACGCGATGGCGGAACTGGTGCGGATCGAGGCGACCAACTTCCGGGCGTTCGAACACGTGACGCTGGAACTCGGCCCGCGCGGGCTGGTGCTGGTCACTGGCGCGAACAACGCGGGCAAGAGCGCCCTGCTGTCGCTGCTCGACGTCGTGGGCGGTGCTACGCCGCAGGGAGCGCCACGCTACGGCAGTTCTTGGGAAGACCTTGCGGTAGTGGCGACATGGCGGCTTGAGGCGGAGGATTGGGGATCGGTTACTGTTAATCTGGGAATCGGTTCTGCAGTTGTGGGATCGGTCGACCTTGATGGGCTTCTGAGCGTTAAATATGCCGGAAGTCAGCACGGGCTGGCGCCAACGGAACTTCTTGTTCCGCAGAATGGCGACGTACCTGCTAAGCAGATCGATCTAAGGCATGCAGACGCAAGATTCATGGCTCTTTCGAGGAGGTGGTGCAGGGGTCACTTCCATTTCCATGCTCTGCGCCAGTCCGAGGGGCGTACTGCCAATCTTCAAAACGTGAGCCCATCGCTTGCCCCGAACGGGGCGAATCTCGCCACGGTCCTGCTTCATCTGCAGACCAATGTTCCAGCGGTTTGGGGTGAGCTAAAGGGGCTTGTGAGGGAGATCTTGCCGAACACTGGCGAGTTGACTATTCCAGTCAATGGAAGTAGCTGTGAGATCGTTTTTCTGTCGGGAGACAGTGGTAGGCAAGAGCGTCGAAACCTGAAGGATCTCGGTACGGGGGTCGAGCAACTGCTGATGTTGCTGGTGGTCGGTCTGACCGGTACTGCCCGGACGATCGTCCTGGAGGACCCCGAGATCGGGTTGCACCCCAGTGCCCAGCGGGCGCTGCTCGGGTTGTTGCAGGAGTGGTCGCGGGACAGGCTGATCCTTGCCGCCACGCACTCGGCCGCGATGCTGGACTGGAGTTCACCGTCCACCACCGTCCTGAACGTGCAGCGACAGGGTGGGGTGTCGACCGTCAGCACCGTTACCACCGATCGGATCCAGGTCCTGCGCGATCTCGGGATCCGGCTCAGTGACGTGCTGGCGGCGGACCGGCTGCTGGTGCTCGAAGGGCCCACGGACAAGGCGGTGTTGGACGTCTGGTTCGCCGAGCAACTGCGCCACCCCCGGGTGGCGGTCCTGGCCGGTGGCGGGGGAGCGGACGCGCGGCAGGCGGATCTGCTGGCGCGGTGGCTCGCGGACGCGGACCAACTGGAGGAGCGGCGGGTGCTGTTCGTCCGGGACCGGGACGAGCTGTCGGAGGGTGACGTTGCGCGGCTGGAGAAGCAGGGCAATGTGTTTGTGCTGCCAGTGCGCGAGGTGGAGAACCTGCTGCTGGACGCGGAGGCCGTGGCCCGGTTCGTCAACGCGGAGCGGGAAGGCGCCGGGGTGACGGCCGAGCAGGCCGAAGCGGCGATGAGGAAGGCCGCCGATGGACTGGAAGAGACGGTGGTGCTCAAGCGGGTGCTGGCCGGACTGGCCCCCGTCCGGCTGACGGACAACCGACTGCGCGACCGGCTCGCCCGTGAACAGGTCGACGCGGCCGGAGCGGTCGCCGCCGTGACCGCTCGGATCCCGCTGCGCGAGGACGTAGAAGCAGGCATTCACCGAGCCTGGACCGAAGACGCCGCCGCCGTCCGCGATGCGTGGAACACCGACTGGCGGCAACTGGCCCCGGGCGCAGACGTGCTGAAGACCGTCCTGCACGAATTCCTCAGCCGCGGCTACCGCAAGGACACCGACGGCCCCGCTCTCGCTCGCCTGATCCCGCAGCCGCCCGAGGCCCTGCGCCAGGTCTTCGACGCGTTCATGGCCGAGGACTGAGGGGCGGTGTGGCGAGCGTGGCCGAGGTCGGGGAGCTGCTGCACCGGCGCGGGTGGCGGACGGTGTTCACGGTCGGGGAGATGGTGGGGAAATGGGCCTGGCTGGTGGGGAGATCGAGACCGGTCCTCGACGGTGGACGATGACGGGCAGGCGATGGAACAGCTGATCCGACTGCCCGGCCCCGACATGTGGTGGTCGCGGTGTTTCCCGCGGGTGCTGGTGGGCGAGTTGGGCCGGGAGCTGGGGGCGACAGGAGCGGTCTGAGTCAGGGCGGCCCTACCTGTGGGAACTGATGGGGCGGCGGCCGCTCGGAGAAGCTCAGCCTTCCTGTTCCGTTGTGGGTTCCCCCTGCTCCAACTCGGCGAGCCGGGCGAGGATCCGCCTGGGAAGTTCGGCGGTGGTCAGGCGGAAGGGGCGCCAACGGTCCTGGGCATCGGGCTTCATGGAGGCGGAGAAGCGGAGGCGTCCCAGGTGGTTGGGTGGGCTTACCAACTGGGCGAACTGGGTGCTCGGGACCAGCCAGGCGGTCATGACCGCGCCGTGGTCGACGTCGACGGCGACAAACAGCATGTCCAGGTCGGGGCGAGGCTGGAAGGTCTGCGAGCGGACGTTAGCCATCACCCTGCCTTTCCGGACCTGGGTGCCGGTGGACATCCGGGACTTCACCTGCACGGCGAGGGTCGCGGAGCTGCCACGGCGGTGGAAGACGAGGTCAACGCCCTCGTCGTCGACGAGGGAGGTGGAGACGTTCAGTTCGCCTCGGGTGGCGAGGATGGAGGCGGCGGCGACCAGGTGTTCGGCGGCCTTGCCCATGCGTGCTGCGGCCGGACTCTTGTCCAGGTACTCCTCGTCGGCGGCGTTCATGCTCCGAACGTACCTGAACCAGAAGTGATGTCCCGTCATATTCAGCCCCAGGTGCGGGCAGTGACCTGGAAGGGGGTGGGGTCGGCGAGGGCTACGGCGGCGTGGTGGTGGGGTGGGGCGGGGAGGTCGGTGAGGTGGTAGGGGAGGGACCAGGTGTCTTCGGGGGTGAGGGGGCCTTCGAGGGGGACGCGCAGGCCCTGGACCAGGCGGCCGCCGTGGGCCTTGACCAGGGCTTCCTTGCGGGTCCAGAGGCGGGCGAAGAGTTCGGCGCGGTGGGCGGGGTCGGGGATGGTGCGCAGGAGGTGGGCCTCGGCGGGCGGGAAGTAGCGGGCGGCCATGGCGGCGGTGTCGGTGGCGGGCAGGACACGCTGGATGTCGACGCCGACCGGGCGGGTGGGGGAGAGGGCGATCAGGGCGTGGGCGCCGGAGTGGGAGAGGTTGAACTGGGGGCCGCCGGGGAGGGCGGGTTTGCCGTGCGGGCCGTGCTGCCAGCGGAGTTCGGCGGGGGCGACGCCGAGCCGTTCGGCCAGCAGACGGCGGAGGGCGGCGTGGGCGAGGACGTAGCGGCGGCGGGTGTCGGGGTGGCGGCAGGTGGCGGCGCGGCGCCGTTCGGCCGGGCCGAGGTCGGCGAGCAGGGGCGCGAGGGGGAGGCCCGGGCCGGGATCGGTCACCAGCCAGAGCAGGACGGTGTCGGCGGTCACCGGGGCGGCGCGAGGGTCGCGGCGGTGCGGTCCAGGAACGGGAGGGCGGGGCGGCCGGTGAGCGCCATGGTGTGGGAGAGCTCCTCGGTGGCCAGGTCCAGCACGCCCGCCACGCCGTCCGCGCCGCCGGCCGCCAGGCCCCACAGCACCGGGCGGCCGAGCAGCACCGCCCGCGCGCCGAGCGCCAGGGCGGCGAACGCGTCCGCGCCGCCGCGCACCCCGCCGTCGAACAGCACCGGGCAGGCGGCGCCGACCGCGGCCACCACCTCCGGGAGGGCGTCCAGGGCGGCCGGGGCGGTGTCGAGCTGCCGGCCGCCGTGGTTGGAGACGACCACCGCGTCCGCCCCGTGGGCCACGGCGAGGCGGGCGTCCTCGGCGGTCAGGATGCCCTTGAGGACCAGCGGCAGCGTGCTGCGCCCGCGCAGCCAGGCCAGGTCGGCCCAGGTCACCGACGGGTCGACAACCTCGGCCGTGTGCACGGCCAGCGCGGATCGGCCGGGGGCGGGGCGGTGGGCGGCGGCCATCAGCGACGGGTCCAGGTTGACGGCGCGGACGTCCGGCGGGACGGCGAAGCCGTTGCGGGCGTCGCGGTGGCGGCGGCCCAGGTACGGGGCGTCCACGGTCAGCACCAGGGCCCGGTAGCCCGCCGCGGCGGCCCGTCCGGCCAGGTCCGCCAGCACCTCGCGGCGGCGCAGCCAGTACAGCTGCAGCCAGCACGGCCCGGTGGCCGCGGCGGCGATCTCCTCCAGCGGGCTGGAGGCGAACAGGCTCACCACGTACAGCGCCCCGGCCCGCCCGGCCCCGCGGGCGGTGGCGAGCTCGCCCTCCGGGTGCAGCAGCCGGTGGTACGCGGTGGGGGCGACGCCCACCGGGGTGGCCAGCGGGGCGCCGAGCAGCTCGGTCGCGGTGTCGCACACCGAGACGTCCACCAGCACCCGGGGCCGCAGCGTCACCCGCCCGAACGCCCGCCGGTTCGCCGCAAGCGCCCGTTCCCCGCCCGCCCCGCCCTCGACGAAGTCGCGGACGGGGGACGGGAGTCGGCGGTACGCGGCGGTGCGGTAGTCGGACAGGCGGAGCGGGGCGGACGGTGGGGTGGCCGGTGGGTCGGGCAGCGGGTCGGTCATCGGGACACCTCGATGGGTCGGTGCGGGGACGGGAGCGGGCGGCGACGTGCTCACCGGGGCGCCCCCGGGTCCGGTAGCGCCCCTAGTTCCCACCACAGGCCGGTGCCCGGCTGGGCCGGGTCGGCGGGGTGCGGTCCGGCGGGGGAGATGCCGGCCGGGTCGAGGCGCAGGACGCGTTCGCCCGGCAGCGGGTCGCCGAACAGCAGCGCGACGCCCCGGCTGGTGGCGGGGACGGCGACCGGGACGCCCGGGTCGTACGGCAGCCAGTCCTGCTCGACGACCAGCAGCAGGGCCCGGCGCAGCCCCGCCGTGTCCGCGTACGCGGTCAGCAGCCGCAGGGCGGTGAACGCGGCCGTGCCGTCCGGGCCGGTGACGGCGAAGGACAGCGGGCCGCCCGGGCAGCGGTGGCTCAGCCAGCAGGCGGTGGCCCGGCCCGGGGTCAGGTCGGGGACGGCGTGCGCGAGCACCAGCAGGTCGACCTGTTCGCCCGCCGGGACCACCGCCCGGATCAGCGCCTCGGCCATCTCCCCGTACGACTGCCCGGACGACTGCCCGCCGGCCGGGGCATCGGGGGCCGGGGCGTCGAGGGCGGGGGAGAGGCCGTACGGGGCGAGCAGGTCGGTCAGGTAGCGGCGCAGGCGGGCCGCGTGCACCGGGTCGGCGGCCAGTGCGGACGGCTCCGGGAAGGCCAGCCGGGCGGTGCGGCGCACGCCCCAGCGGGAGGGGCCGGCGGCGGGCGGGCGCGGGGGGAGGAGGGTGCGGAGCGTCACGCGTCCGCCAGCAGGTTGCCCGCGACGTAGGCGGCGAGCGAGCCGACGGTGGTGAAGTCGTCCCGGCCCAGGTCCTCCACGCTGATCTCCAGGCCGAGGCGCTCCTCGAGTTCCAGGACGAGTTCCAGACCGGTGGTGGAGTTCAGCCCGAGGGCGTCCAGCAGCGCGGTGTCGGCGTCCGCGCCGGTCACCTCGCGCTTGAGCACGACCGGCAGCAACGCGCAGATCGCGTCGACCAGTTGGGGCGGGGAGACGGGGGAAGTCATCAGAGGGCTCCTTGGGGAGGGGGGTCAGTGCTGGAGGACCATGGCGGCGAACGTCGCGCCGCGCCCGGCGCCCGCCGCGGCCAGGACGTACGGCTCGCCCCGGCGCAGCAGGCCGCGCTGCCGGGCGGTGCGGTGGTTGACGAAGTGGTCGGCGCAGAAGACGTGCCCGACCGCCGGCACGTTGTCGAGCACCACCCGCTCGCGCGGGTAGCCGAGGAGGCGGCAGACCTGGTGCCAGGCCGCCCGGTTGACGTTGTGCGGCAGGACGGCCGTGACCGCCTCCAGCGCCAGCCCGGCCCGCTCGACGGCGGCCAGCACCGTCGCCGCCAGCGCCTCGCCGTAGATCCGCTGGAACTCCAGGGCCTGCTCCTCGGCGTCGGTGTCGAACTCGCCGCGCAGGTCGGCCGCGTACGCCAGCACCCGGTCCCGCCCGCCCACCGGGGAGACCAGGCAGGCCCCGGCGCCCTCGCCGAAGAACGAACTGCCCGGCACCATCCCCGCCTCCGGGGTGAACGCCTTCTCCCCGGCCAGCACCAGCGCCAGCGCGTCCGGATCGCCGTCGGCGGCCAGCAGCCGGCCCGCCGCGTCGATCGCCAACAGGCCCGAGGCGCAGGCGTGGTGGCCGACCGAGAAGACCGGCACCCCCTCGTCCAGGCCCAGCTCCGTGCACAGCTCCCGCACCGGGTCGTGCGGGAACGGGACGACGGTCGGGAACGAGCGGGCGTGCAGCACGTACCGCACCCGGTGCTCCCGGCCGCGCAGCGCCGCCAGCCCGGCCGCCGCACCGCGCAGCAGGTCCAGCAGGCTGCCGCCCGGGTCCCGGGCCACCTCGCCCAGCCCGTGGTAGCGGCGGAAGATCCGCAGCTCCATCGGCGTCAGCCCGTACTCCCCGGCCAGCGCCTCGATCGGGACCCGGCCGGACGGCAGGTGGTCGGAGACGGCGAACAGCGACGTCACCGCGGCACCCCCGCCCGCACGGCACCGGGACCGGGACCGGCACCCGCACCGGCACCGGGACCGGCACCCGCGGCCGCGGCCGCGTCGACACCTGTTCCGGGGTCCGCCCCGGCGTCCGCCGCCAGGAACTCCAGCGCCGCCTCGACCGCGAGTTCCTCCACCGTGCGCGCCAGCGCCTCCGCGTCGGCGGGGGAGACGTGCCGGGTGTCGGTCAGGACTTCCATCAGCAGGCCCTCCGGGGCGTCCTCGAACTGGGCCTGCAGGATGCGTCCCGGCAGGTCCGTGCGCCGGGTCCAGCGGAAGGTGCTGCGGGCCCGGGCGGCCCGCAGGGCCGGGGCGGTGGGGGGAGGGGTGTCGGCGGCCGGGAGGCCGGTGGTGCGGTCGTTGAAGAAGCACTGGACGTCCAGGTCCTCGCCGCGTTCCGCCGCGACCCGGGCGATCAGTTCGTTCAGGCGCTCCGGGTGGAAGTAGGCGTGCTTGTACGCGGCCAGGGTCGCGCCCCGGGCCGCCGCGACGGCGGCCGGGACGCTGCCGTCGCCCAGGTCGAGGACGGCGATGCCGGCCTGCGCGGCCATGCAGACCGTCCCGCCGATCGCCGAGCGGAAGCGGTTGTTGACCACCGGGCGGAGCACCACCGGCTGCGCCGCGCCGATCCGGCGCAGCGCCAGGGCGTACAGGCCCAGCAGGGCGGCGCGGGTGTCGCCGCCGGTGCGGGCGGCGACCAGCGGCAGCGCCAGCGGGAGGGCGGGGGAGCGGAACTCGCCGGTCCAGTGCCGGGGTTCGCGCGGGTCGGTGGAGGGTGCGAAGCGCCGGGCCGGGACGGTGCGCAGGATCCGCTCCCAGTGGCGCAGCGCCCGGGCGTTCTGCTGCTGCCCGGCCGGCGAGCCCTGCCAGGCCGCCTGTTCCAGCTGCTGCAGCCCGCTGACCGGGCCGCTCGCCCGCTCGCGCACCTCGCGCAGCATGATCGCCCCGCCCGCCGCGTCCGCGACCAGGTGGTTCATCACGCTGACCAGGTGGGTCGGCCGGCCGCCGGAGCGCACCACCGCCATCCGCACCGGCCACTCCCCGGCGTAGTCGAACGGCCGTTCCCGGTAGGCGAGTTCGACCTGTTCCGCGAGCCCGGCCGGGTCGGTCCCGGCGGGCGCGTCGTACAGTTCCAGGGCGATCCGGCCGGAGGCGGACAGCTGCTGCGTCGGGTACCCGTCCGGGCCGAACCGCAGCCGGGTGCGCATCGACGGGAACCGGCCCATCAGGTACCGCAGTTCGGCGGCCACCGACTCGACGGTGCTGCCCGCCGGGAGGACGGCCGTCCCGCCGATCGGCAGCGAGTTGCGCTGCGCGACCATCGCGTGCCAGATCTCCCACATGCCCCAGGAGAGTTCGCCGACGCCCGCGCCCTCCCCGGCGAAGGACACCTCGATCCGCTCGGCGGGGGCGTCGGCGAACTCTCCTGGGG
>NZ_JOGH01000073.1:0-33292 GCF_000721345.1 Kitasatospora sp. NRRL B-11411
GAGCTGCGGGGGTGGGGGCGGGGCCGGGGGGCAGCAGGGTCTCGACGCCGGGGAGGGCGGCGCGGTGGGCGGCGCCGGTGAGGTAGGAGTCGCGGATGCGGGGGTCGAGCAGGGGTGCGGCGTCCGCGGCGACGGCGGCCTCGACGGCGGCGCGTTCGAGGGCGGGGTGGCCGGCGGGGACGAGGACGAGGCCGGGTTTGGTGCAGTACTGGCCCTGGCCGAGGGTGAAGGAGGCGGCGAGGCCGGCGCCGATCTGTTCGGCGCGGGTGGCGGCGGCGCGTTCGGTGACCAGGACGGGGTTGAGGCTGCCGAGTTCGCCGTGGAAGGGGATGGGGCGGGGGCGGGCGGCGGCGAGGTCGTGCAGGGCGCGGCCGCCGCGCAGCGAGCCGGTGAAGCCGACGGCGGCGGTGAGCGGGTGCTGGACGAGGCGGGTGCCGGCGGCGAGGCCGTGGACGGTGGTGAGGATCTCGGCGGGCAGGCCGACGCGTTCGGCGGCGCGGCGCAGCAGGCGGGCGCAGAGTTCGCCGGTCTCGGGGTGGCCGGGGTGGGCCTTGACGACGACGGGGCAGCCGGCGGCGAGGGCGCTGGCGGTGTCGCCGCCGGGGACGCTGAAGGCGAGCGGGAAGTTGCCGGCGGCGAAGACGGCGGCGACGCCGAGCGGGGTCTTGGTGCGGCGCAGGTCGGGGCGGCCGGTGGCGGGGTCGGCGCGGTCGATCCGGACGTCGAGGTAGCCGCCGTCGGCGGCGGTCTCCGCGAAGGTGCGCAACTGGTGGGTGGTTCGGGCGAGTTCGCCGGTGAGACGGGTCTCGCCGAGGGCGGTCTCGGCGTCGGCGGCGGCGAGGATCTCGGGGCGGGCGGCGTCGAGGAGGTCGGCGGCGGTGTGCAGCAGGGCGGCGCGGCGGGGGCGGTCGGCGAGGGCGTCGAGGGTGTGGTGGGCGGCGGTGACGGCCCGGTCGACGTCGGCGGGTCCGGCCTCGCGGGCGGGGTGGGCGCGGACGGCGCCGGTGCGCGGGTCGACGCTGGGGACGGGGGCGCCGGGGCGGGGTGCGGCGGTCATGGCGCGGGCCTCCTCGTGGGGTGGCGGGGTCGGGTAGCGTCCGGTGCGCGGCGGTGTGCGGCCCGTCGCGGGGGCCGGACGGTCCCTCAACCCTCAACTGTTCAGTATGCTGAACGGCAGTCAACTATTTGAACTTCGCGGGACGATACGCCGCGGGACAGAATGGGGTCAAGGATGCCCTCGCCGACCAACGCCGCCCGGGGCGGCACCAGCCAGGGCGGCGGCGCCCAGGTGAAGTCCGCCGTGCGGACGGTGGAGTTGCTGGAGTACTTCGCGGGCCGGCCCGGCATGCACAGCCTGGCGGAGGTGCAGGAGCAGACCGGCTACCCGAAGTCGAGCCTGTACATGCTGCTGCGCACGCTGGCCGAACTGGGCTGGGTGGAGACGGACGCGACCGGCACCCGGTACGGGATCGGGGTGCGGGCGCTGCTGGTCGGCAGTTCGTACATCGACGGGGACGCGGCGGTGGCCGCGGCCCGCCCGGCGCTGGACGTGCTGGCGGAGGACACCGGGGAGACCATCCACCTGGCGCGGCTGGACGGGGCGAACGTGGTGTACCTGGCGACCCGCCAGTCCCAGCACAGCCTGCGGCCGTTCACCCGGATCGGGCGGCGGCTGCCCGCGTACTCGACCTCGCACGGCAAGGCGCTGCTGGCCACGCTGGGCGACGAGGCGGTGCGGCGGCTGCTGCCGGAGCGGCTGGAGCCGCTGACCGAGCACACCCACACCGACCGCGAGGAGCTGATCCGGGAGCTGGCCGAGGTGCGCACCCGCGGCTACGCGGTGGACCGGGAGGAGAACACGCTGGGGCTGCGCTGCTTCGGCGTGGCGATCCCGTACCGCACCCCGGCCCGGGACGCGGTGTCGGTGTCGGTGCCGGTGGCACGGCTGACGCCGGGCCGCGAGCAACTGATCCGGGACGCGCTGTTCGACGCCCGGGACCGGCTGACCCTGGCCACCCGCCACCTGTGAGCCCCGCGCCCGCCCGCCGCTGACGCGGCGTCATGTACCTTTCGGCGCCCCGCACCCCGCGTGCGGGGCGCCGTCGCGTTCCGGCGCCGGACGCCTTGACAGGGCCGGGCGGGGCTCCCTAGGTTGCGGACACGGATGCGACCGCTGTTCACGCTTGTGAACGCACCCCGGACATCCGACCGTCCCGCGCGCCAAGCACCGCACTGCACCCCACCGCGCGCCACGCACCGCACCTCGCGCCCGCACCCCCACCCCGACCGCTCGACGAGGAGCCCCGTCATGCGCCTGCCCCGCACCGTCCGCACCGTCGGACCGCTGTTCGCCTCCGCCGCCCTGTGCGGCACCCTCGCCTGCGTCCCCTCCGCGCACGCCGCCGACCTCGGCCACGCCGTGCTGGCCGCGAAGGACGGCTGGGCCTCGGCCACCACCGGCACCACCGGCGGGTCCAAGGCCGACGCCGCGCACACCGTGACCGTCTCCACCCGGGCCCAGCTGGTGGCCGCGCTCGGCGGCAAGAACTCCAGCAACGGCTCGAACGCCACCGCCAAGATCATCTACGTCTCGGGCGTCATCGACCTCAACACCGACGACTCCGGCAAGCACCTGGACTGCTCGGCGTACGCGACCGGCGGCTACTCGCTGCCCGCCTACCTGGCCGCCTACGACCCGAAGGTCTGGGGCACCTCGAAGGTGCCCTCGGGCACCCAGGAGGACGCCCGCGCCGCCTCGCAGAAGAAGCAGGCCGACAAGGTGCAGATCAACGTCGGCGCCAACACCACCGTCGTCGGCGTCAACGGCGGCACGCTGCGCGGCGGCGGGCTGGTGGTGAAGAACGTCGACAACGTGATCGTCCGCAACCTGTCCTTCGAGAACGCCGCGGACTGCTTCCCGCAGTGGGACCCGACCGACGGCTCCACCGGCAACTGGAACTCCGAGTACGACGCGATGACGGTCTACGGCGCCACCCACGTCTGGGTCGACCACGACACCTTCTCCGACGGCGCCGTCCCGGACTCCAGCCTGCCCAGCTACTTCGGCCGGATCTACGAGGTCCACGACGGGCTGCTGGACGTGGTCAAGGGCGCGGACTACGTCACCTCGTCCTGGAACGTGTTCAAGAACCACGACAAGACCAACCTGATCGGCAACAGCGACAGCGCCTCCGCCACCGACGCGGGCCACCTGCGGGTGACCTTCCACCACAACCTGTGGCAGAACACCGTGCAGCGCGCGCCCCGGGTCCGCTTCGGGCAGGTCGACGCCTACAACAACTACTACGTGCCGTCCGCCGGGGACTACGAGTACAGCCTCGGGGTCGGCAAGTCCTCGCAGCTCGTCGCGCAGAACAACTACTTCGCGCTGCCCTCCGGCATCACCGCCGCCAAGGTGCTCTACAACTGGGGCGGCACCGCGCTGACCGCGGGCGGCAACTCCGTCAACGGCACCACCACCGACCTGATCGGCGCCTGGAACGCCGCCAACTCCGGCAAGCAGCTGGGCACGTCGGCGGGTTGGACGCCCACCCTGCGCACCGGCCTGGACGCGGCGAACACCGTCCCGGCGAAGGTCACCGCCGGCGCGGGCGCCGGCCACCTCTGAGCCCGGCGGCACCGACCGCCCGACCGACCGCCCGCGGGCCCCGGCGAGAAATCCCGCCGGGGCCCGCCCCCGTCCGTCCCCGCCGCCCACCTCCAGGAGGAGCCGTCGTGCCCACCCGCCGCACTGTCCTGCTCGGCGCCGCCGGAGCCCTGCCCTCCCCCGGCCGGCGCCTTCCGGCGGCCCGGCCGTGGGAGGGCTGAGGCGGTGTCAGCCGGAGTGCGGGCGCAGCAGCAGTCGCCGGACCGCGTCGAGGTCGGCGTCGGAGGCCAGGCCCGCGTGGTAGAGGCGCAGTTCGTCGGCGCCCTCGACGGGGTGCGGGGGGCCGCCGCCGAGCGCGGCGACCACCGGGCGGTTGGCGGCCAGCACGGTGCCGGGGCGGCGGTGCGGGGCGGCGAGCGGCAGCAGGTGGTGCGGCAGGACCAGGCCGTCGGCGCGGGTGAGCAGCCAGTCGGCCTCGACGCCGGGGTTGGGGCCGCTGCGGTGCGGGACGGGGTCGGCGTGCAGCAGGATCCGGAAGCCGGGGCCGGCGGCGGCCCGGACGGCGTCGACGGCGGCGGCCTGGAGGCGGCGGGCGGCGGCCAGCCGGTGGGTGCGGGCGGCGGCGGCGGGGCCGGTGCCCAGCAGGCGTTCGATCCGGGCCCACTCCTCGGGCAGGTCGGGTTCGGGGGCGCCGCGCCACAGCGGTTCCAGGGCGGTGCGCACCGCGGTGCGCAGGGCGTCGGCGTCGGGGCCGTAGCCGCGGCGGCAGGCGGGGCAGAAGCACAGCGACATCAGGAACTGCCCGGCCGGGCCGAGCGGGACACCGCCGATCTTGTCGTGGGCGTGCAGGTGGGCGAGGCCGTACCAGCCGCAGGACTCCAGTTCGGTGCCGGTGGCGCCGGGCCGGACGGCGGCCTCGGCGGCGAGGGCGGCGCAGTACTCGACCACCTCGTCCTGGGCGATGCACGGCGCCCAGGGGTAGGGCTCGCCGTACGCGTTGTGCACCGCGTGGTGCGGGTGCGCGGTGCCGAGGCGGGAGTTGTGGGCGAGCACCACCCAGGTGTGCACCTCCAGTCCGGCGGCGGTGAGGGCGGCGGCGGCCTCGCCGAACGGGTCGTCGCCGGGCAGCCAGTGCTGGGCGGCGGGGCGCAGGGCGCGGCCGCGCCAGTGGGCGGGGTCGGGCGGGTAGTAGACGGCGGAGTGCTCGGCGGTGACGATCCGCCGGGTGGGGTGGCGGGGGGTCAGGGCGCGGGTGGAGTGGTAGGCGGCGGCGAGGGTGACCCGGGGCAGGCCGAGTCCGGCCAGCCGGTCGGGGGCGGCGGGGTCGCCGGTGACGTCCCACGGGTAGAGGAAGGCGGAGGCGCGCACGGGGTCTCCTGGCGGTGGGTGCGGGGGCGCCCGGCCGGGGGCGGTCCGGCCGGGCGGCGGGTGGGCGGTCCGGTCGGGGCCCGCGCGGGCGGCCGGGTCCGGTTCGCGGGGCGGGCGGCCCGGCCGGGCGTGCGGGCCCGGCCGGCGGGGCGGGTCCGGGGGTCAGAGCAGGCTGCGGCCGCGGGCGATCAGTCCGGCGAGCGCGTCGACGTGCGCGGGGTCGGGTTCGGCGAGCGGGGCGCGGACGGTGCCGACGTCGAGTCCTTCGAGCCGGACGCCGGCCTTGACCAGCGAGACCGCGTAGCCGCGGCCCTGGTTGCGCAGTTCGACCAGGGGGCGGAAGAAGCCGTCGAGCAGGCGGTGGGCGAGGGCGTCGTCGCCGCCGGTGACGGCCTTGTGGAAGGCGAGGGCGAGGTCGGGGGCGAAGCAGAAGACGGCGGAGGAGTAGAGGGTGACGCCGAGTCCGCGGTAGGCGAGGCCGGTGAGTTCGGCGGTGGGCAGGCCGTTGAAGTAGCGGAAGTCGAGGCCGGGGTGGGTGGTGCGGACGGCGCTGATGACGCGCTGCATCAGGTCGAGGTCGCCGATGCCGTCCTTGAGTCCGATGACGTTGTCGAGGGCGGCGAGGGCGGCGACGGTGTCGGGTTCGAGGACGGCGTTGTCGCGGGCGTAGACGATGACGCCGAGGTCGGTGGCCCGGGCGAGTTCGGTGTAGTGCCGCAGCAGGCCCGGCTGGGAGGGCTTGACCAGGTAGGGCGGCAGGGCGAGGACGCCGTCGGCGCCGGCCTGTTCGGCGCGGCGCAGGAACTCCAGGGCGAGGGCGGTGCCGTGGCCGACGCCGGCCACCACGGGGACGGCTCCGGCGGTCTCCTCGACGGCGGCGGCGACCACGGCGCGGTACTCGTCGAGGTCGAGGGCGTGGTACTCGCCGGTGCCGCAGGCGGCGAACACGGCGCCGGCCCCGGCGTCGAGGCGGGCCCGGACGTGGGCGCGGAAGGCGGTCAGGTCGAGGCTGCCGTCGGGGGCGAAGGCGGTGACGGGGAAGAACAGCAGGCCGTCGAGGCGGCTGCGCAGTCGGTCGGGCGTGTCGGGCATGGGTTCCTCCTGTGGGGACGGCGGGACGGCTGGGCTGCGGGGCGGCGGAACGGCCGGGCTGCGGGACGACGGGGCAAGCCTGCGGGCGTCACAGCAGCGTTATACATCATTCTGATCGAAGTACACATCCATGAACGGCGAATCAGAATCCTTGCGCGCCAAGAGGGTTGACGACCCCTCACACCCTCCCTAGTGTGTCCACGCATGTGAACGGCGTCCACGAATGTAGAGGAGGTGAGCTCCCCTGTGACGCTCGCCGGTCCGTACGGAGCCCGCGTCCGCCGGGCGCTCACCCCGTACGCCCTGATCGCTCCGACCGTCCTGCTGCTGGTCGGCTTCCTGCTGGTGCCGCTCGGCAGCGTCGGCTACTACGCGCTGCAGCACCGGGTGGTGAACGAGCCGTACGACGACGCGTTCGTCGGGCTGGACAACTTCTCCCGGATGCTGGGCGACCAGCAGTTCTGGCACAGCCTGCTGTTCTCCGCGAAGTGGGTGGCCGCCGAGGTGGGGCTGCAGCTGCTGCTCGGCCTGGTGCTGGCCCTGATCGTGAACGAGACCTTCGTCGGCCGGGCGGCGGCCCGGGCGCTGGTGTTCTCGCCCTGGGCGGTGTCCGGGGTGCTGACCACCGGGATCTGGCTGCTGCTGTACAACCCGGCCACCGGGGTGTTCCACCAGCTGTCCGAGTTCGGGCTCGCCGACCCGGCGACCTCGGTGCTGGGCGACCCGGACGCCGTGTTCCCGGCCGTGGTGGTGGCCGAACTCTGGCGCGGCGTACCGTTCTTCGCCATCCTGATCCTCGCCGACCTGCAGTCCGTCCCGAAGGACCTGTACGAGGCGGCGTCGATCGACGGCGCGGGCCGGGTCCGCAGCTTCTGGCACGTGACGCTCCCCCACCTGCGGGACGCGATCGTGCTGGCCACCCTGCTGCGCGCGGTGTGGGAGTTCAACAACGTCGACCTGCTGTACACCCTGACCAACGGCGGCCCGGCCGGGGCGACCACCGGCCTGCCGCTGTACGTGGCCCAACTGGCCCGCAAGTCCTACGACTTCGGCTACGGGTCCGCGCTCACCACGGCGGCCTTCGTGCTGCTGCTGTTCTGCTCGGTGCTGTACCTGCGGCTCAGCCGCTTCGAGGGCCGGGGCCGGGGCCGGGGCGAGGGGGTGCGGCGATGAGCGCCGACGCCACCCGCCTGCCGGCCGCCCGCCGCGGGGCCGCCCGCTCCGTCCGGCCCGCCGCCGTCCGGGACCGCACCGGGCGCCTGCTGCGGCTGTTCCTGCCGCTGGGCCTGTACCTGCTCTTCACCCTGGTGCCGTTCTACTGGATGCTGCTGTTCGCGCTGCGCCCGGCCGGCTCCACCTCGCTGCTGCCCTGGCCGGTGACCTTCGAGCACTTCGACACGGTGTGGAACGGCATGGGCTTCCGCACCTACTTCACCAACAGCGTGCTGATCGCCGCGCTGACCCTGGTGTCGGTGACCTGCTTCGCCCTGATGGGCGGCTACGCGCTGGCCCGGTTCGCGTTCCGCGGGCGGCGGGCGTTCATGCTGGCGCTGCTGTGCACCCAGTTCGTGCCGGGCGCGATGATGCTGATCCCGCTGTTCAACGTCTTCCAGCTGCTGCACCTGATCGACACCCGGTGGAGCCTGGTGGTCGCCGAGACGGTGTTCCAGCTGCCGCTGGCGATGATCCTGATGAGCGGTTTCGTGAAGAACGTGCCGGTGGAGCTGGAGGAGTCGGCGATGGTGGACGGCTGCGGCCGGCTGCGCGCCTTCCTCGCCGTGGTGCTGCCGCTGCTGCGGCCGGGCATCGTCGCGGTGGGCTCGTTCGCCTTCATCGGCAGCTGGAACAACTTCCTGTTCGCGCTGATGTTCCTCAACGACCCGGAGCTGCAGACCGTCCCGGTGGGCCTGCAGACCACCATCGGCGAGAACACCGTGGACTTCGGCGCGCTGGCCGCGGGCGGCGTGGTCGCCGCGGTGCCGGTGGTGCTGGTGTTCGCCTTCGTGCAGAAGTACCTCGTCCAGGGCATGAGCGCCGGCGCCGTCAAGGGCTGAGCACCCCCGAAATCCCCTCCCCCGCCCCGTCACAGACAGGACACTCCCACCCATGGCCCGCTCCCTGCGCACCGCCGCCGCGGCCCTCGCCGCGCTCGGCCTGCTCACCGCCTGCGGTTCCGGCGGCTCCGCCGGCGACTCCGCGAAGAAGACCGTGATCACCTTCTGGGACAACAACGCCGGTCCGGCCCGCACCCCGCTGTACCAGCACCTGATCGACGAGTTCGAGAAGGCGCACCCGGACATCGAGGTCAAGTACGTCGGGGTGACCAGCTCCGAGGTCGCCGAGAAGTACAACACCGCGATCGCCGCCGGCTCCACGCCCGACGTCGGCGGCGTCACCACCGCCCTGCTGGCCTCGCTGACCGCGCAGAAGGCCCTCGTCCCGCTGGACCAGCGCCTGGCGGGCAGCCCGCTGAACGGGAAGCTGTCGGCGGCGATGCTGGAGACCTCGAAGGCGGCGGCCGGCGGCAAGGGCCTGTACCAGCTGCCGTCCTCCGGCAACCAGGACGTCATCTGGTACCGGGCGGACAGGTTCAAGGAGGCCGGGATCGACGTCCCGAAGACCTGGGACGAGCTGTTCGCAGCCGCCGCGAAGCTCACCGACAAGGCGAAGAACCAGTACGGCTTCACCATCCGCGGCGGCGCGGGCTCCGGCTTCCAGGTGCTGGCCGAGGCGTACGCCTACTCCGGGCTGACCGAGGTGTTCGACGCGAGCGGGAAGTCCACCGTCGACGACCCGAGGAACGTCGAGCTGATCGCGAAGATCGCCGCCCAGTACAAGAACACCACCCCGGAGGCCGACGTCTCCAACGCCTACCCGCAGATGCTGGCCCAGTTCCAGGCGGGCCAGGTGATGATGGTGCACCACAACCTGGGCTCCACCAAGGACGTGCGCAGCGCGCTCGGCGACAAGGCGGCCGGCATGCTGCTGCCCGCCGGGCCGGACGGCACCGCGACGCTGGCCAACCCGGTCGACGGCTTCGGGGTGTTCAAGAACTCCAAGCACCAGGACGCCGCCTGGACCTTCCTGGAGTACCTCGACTCGCACGAGGCCAACTCGTACTGGAACGAGAACGCCGGCCAGATCCCCGCCAACACCGAGGCGTACGCGGACGACTGGTACGTGAAGTCCGGCATCACCAAGCAGGCCGGGGACGCGCTGAACAGCGGGAAGCTGGTGCAGCCGCCGGTCTACCTGCCGCAGTACTCGAAGATCACCAAGACCGAGGCGGAGCCGGACTTCCAGAAGGTCCTGCTGGGCAAGATGTCCCCCGCGGACTTCGCCAAGTCGGTGGCCGACGCGCTCACCAAGGCGCAGGCCGACTACCGGGCGAAGAACGGCTGACGGCGGTGGCAGCCATCGCATCGGTCGAGGTGTCCTTCTTCACCACCCTCGCCCGCACCGCCGTCGACCCGCACGGCCACCGGCACCCGGCCGAGCCGCACGAGGTCCGCGAGGCCCTGCTGACCGTCACCGACGTCGACGGCGCCGCCGGGCGGGTGCTGGTGCAGCCGGACCACCTGCGCCCGCACGTGCTGGAGAAGTACGTCCGGCCCGCGCTGCTCGGGCAGGAGGCGCTGGAGCGCGAGCGGCTGTGGACGGCGCTGGCCCGCCGCCAGCGCGGCGCGGGCGGCGGCCTCACCGACCGGGCGCTGTGCTTCGTCGACCTCGCCCTGTGGGACCTCGCGGGGCAGCGGCTGGGCCAGCCGGTGTGGCGGCTGCTCGGCGGCGCCCGCCGGGAGGTGCCCGCGTACGCCTCCACCATGTGCGGCGACGAGCTGCCGGGCGGGCTGGCCACCCCCGCCGACTACGCCGACTTCGCGGTGCGGCTGGTCGAGCAGGGCTACCGGGCGATCAAGCTGCACACCTGGATGCCGCCGGTCGCGGGCGCCCCCAGTGTGGCCCTCGACATCGCGGCCTGCACGGCGGTGCGCGAGGCGGTCGGCCCGGACGTCGAGCTGATGCTGGACGCCAACCACTGGTACTCGCGCACCGAGGCGCTGCGGCTCGGCCGGGCGCTCCAGGAGCTCGGGTTCTACTGGCTGGAGGAGCCGATGGAGGAGGCGTCGGTGTCCTCCTACCGGTGGCTGGCCGAGCAGTTGGAGATCCCGGTGATCGGGCCGGAGACCTCCTGGGGCAAGAACTTCACCCGCGCCGAGTGGGCGGCCTCCGGCGCCTGCGACATCCTGCGCACCGGCACCACCGACGTCGGCGGCCTCACCCCGGCGGTGCGCACCCTGCACCTGGCCGAAGCCTTCAACCTGGACTGCGAGGTGCACGGCAACGGCTCCGGCAACCTCGCCCTGCTCGGCGCCACCACCAACGCCCGCTGGTACGAGCGCGGCCTGCTGCACCCGCTGGTCGACTTCGACCTGCTGCCGCCGCACCTGAACTCGGCGGTCGACCCGATCGACGGACGCGGCGTGGTGGTCTTCCCCGAACGCCCCGGCCTGGGCGACGATTTCGACCTCGACTACATCAAGTCCCACACCGTGGAGGTGTCGTGACACTCGTCCTGCTCACCGGCGCGGCCGGCGGCGTCGGCACCCTGCTGCGCGAGCTGCTGCCCCCGTACGGCTACCGGCTGCGGCTGGCCGACCTCAAACCCGTCGAGGGCGCGCCGGACGCGCTGGCCTTCGACCTGGCCGACGCCGACGCCGTCCGGGCGGCGGTGCGCGGCGTGGACGCGGTGGTCCACCTCGGCGGGATCTCGCTGGAGGACACCTTCGCCAACATCGCGCACAGCAACATCGAGGGCACCTACCGGCTGTACGAGGCGGTGCGGGCCGAGGGCGTGCGCCGGGTGGTCTTCGCCAGCTCGAACCACGCGGTGGGCTTCACCCCGCTGGACGGCGAGCTGCCGGTGCGCGCCGACATCCCGCCCCGGCCGGACACCTACTACGGCCTGTCCAAGGTGTTCGGCGAGTCGCTGGCCTCGCTGTACGCCGACAAGCACGGGATCGAGACGGTCTCGCTGCGGATCGGCTCCTGCTTCCCCGAGCCGCGCTCGCCCCGGATGCTCTCCACCTGGCTCAGCCCCGGCGACTGCGCCCGCCTGGTGCACGCCGCCCTCACCGCGCCCGGCGTCGGCCACACCGTGGTCAACGCGATCAGCGCCAACACCCGCGCCTGGTGGGACCTGGGCCCGGCCCGGGCGCTCGGCTACGACCCGCAGGACGACGCCGAGGCGTACGCCGAACGGATCCTGGCCGAACACGGCGAGCTGGACCCGGACGGCGTGGACGCCCGGCTGCTCGGCGGGTACTTCACCACCCTGTAGGCCCGGCCGCGGTTGCTCCGCCGCGCTCAGCCGCGCTCAGCCCAGCGGGGCCCGGGGCCGATCAGGAGCAGGCGCCGGGAGGGCAGGCGCAGGGCCCAGTCCGGGGTCTCGTCGAACGGGAGGTGCGGGGCCGGCGGGGCGGCGGGGCCGATCCGCAGCCGGTGGTCGCCGAACGCGATCAGGGTGCCCCAGCCGGGTTCGGTGACCTGGACGTCGGTGATCCGGCGGCCGATCAGCGCCCGCAGGTCCTCGGCCAGGCGGCCGGCCCCGGCGGCGGGGGTGGTGGCGCGGGCCGCGGTGGCGGGGCGGTCCAGGGTCCAGCCGCTGCGGGCGACGGTGAGCCAGCGGTGGGCGAGTTCGGCCGTGCCGTCGGGGCGGTGGTCCGGGAGGCCGATCAGCAGGGCGAACAGGCCCGCGCCGCCGCCGGGGACGTGCACCGAGGTCACCGTGCCGCCGTGCAGGACGGCCAGCTGCCGCCGCAGTTCGCCGAGGTCGGTGGAGGGGGCCGCCGGGCGGTCCGTATGGGTCGTCACCGCACCCAGTCTCGGGACCGGACCCGGGGCCCGTCCAGCCGTTATCGGCGTGCCGCGTCACCAGGTTGACGAGGTGGTCCGGGGGGTGTTGCGGCGGCGGCGCCGCAACGGCCCTCTAGACCACGTCGAACTCGTTGCCCTCCGGGTCCTGGAGGGCGGCGGCGAAGAACCCCGACCCGGGCTCGTCGGTGATCCGCAGCACGGTGGCGCCGGCGGCGACCAGCCGTTCCACCGCGGCCCGGACCCGCTGCGCCCGGACGTCCACCGGCACGTCGCGGCCGCCGCCGACCTTCAGGTCGAAGTGCCACCGGTTCTTGCCGGCCTTCGGCTCCGGCACCTGCTGGAACCAGATCCGCGGCCCGCGGCCCGCCGGGTCGACGATCGACTCCGGGACGTCCCCGGCGCCGGGCGGCAGCTCCGACTCGGGCACCCCCAGCGCCGCCCAGTGGGCCCGCCAGGCCCTGTCCGGTCGATCTTGTCGGATCAGCGCGCGGCGGTGGGCGCCCGGCTGGGAGTGCCGGCCCGACGCCCTCGTACTGGATGTACTCGGGTGTTGGGCCGGTGCTTCCAGGCGGGATGCCCGGCGTCGTGCGCCCGGCAAGATCGGCCGGACAGGGCCCAGGTGGGGTGCCCGTCCGGCGGGGGCTCGGGCAGGTAGCCCAGGGCCGCGGCCCAGAAGGCCACCATCCGCTGCGGGTCGGAACAGTCGATCGTCAACTGCAGTGCCGTGTCCATCCGCAGAGCATCCCGGACGGGTCCGACAACCGCTCGCTACGATGGCCCGGTGACCGGAGAAGACGAACCGAACGACGTCAGCGGCCCCCTCCCCTCCACCGCCCCGGACGGCCGCGCCCCGCGCCGGCTCGGGCCGTTCGAGGTCCCGGCCGTCGGCCTGGGCTGCATGAACCTCAGCCACGCCTACGGCACCCCGCCGTCCGCCGGCGACGCGGCGAAACTGCTGCTGTCCGCCCTCGACGCGGGCGTCACGCTGTTCGACACGGCCGCGCTGTACGGGTTCGGCGCCAACGAGGAGCTGGTCGGCCGGGTGCTGGGCCCGCACCGGGAGCAGATCGTGCTGGCCTCCAAGTGCGGCATGACGGGCGTGGACGGACGGCGCGTCATCGACGGCCGCCCCGAGACGATCCGGCGCACCGCGGAGCGGTCGCTGGCCCGGCTCGGCACCGACGTGATCGACCTGTACTACCTGCACCGGCTGGACCCGGCCATCCCGGTCGAGGAGAGCGTGGGCGCGCTGGCCGAGCTGGTCGCGGCGGGCAAGGTCCGCGCCATCGGCCTGTCCGAGGTGTCGGCGGCCACCCTGCGCCGGGCGCACGCGGTGCACCCGGTCGCCGCGCTGCAGAACGAGTACAGCCTGTGGACCCGCAACCCGGAGCGCGGCACCCTGGCGGCGACCCGCGAACTGGGCGTCGCGCTGGTCGCGTTCAGCCCGGTCGGGCGCGGCGTGCTGACCGACGCCCCGCCGCGGATGGCCGACCTGCCGCCCGCGGACATCCGGCACGCCATGCCGCGCTTCACCGCCGCGCACTACCCGGCGAACCTGGCGCTGCGCGCCGAACTGGCCGCCCTGGCCGCGCCCGCGGGCCTGACGGTGGCCCAGCTGGCGCTGGCCTGGGTGCTCTCGCGCGGCAGGCACGTGCTCGCCATCCCGGGCACCCGCTCGGTGCAGCACCTGCGCGAGGACGTCGCGGTGCTCGACCTGGACGTCCCCGCCGAGCTGCTGGCGGCGGCCGGCCGGGTGCTGTCCGACGAGACGGTGCACGGCTCGCGCTACGCGGCGGCGCACCTCCCGGAGATCGACACCGAGCGCTGCGGCGCGGCGGGCTGACGGCGCGTCACCTCGTCCGGCGGAGCGCCACGGCTCGACCCGCGGGTCGGCCCACTCCTCGACGGCGGCGAGCAGCGGGTCGAAGGTGGCGCCGTCGGCTCCGAGCGCCGGCCCGACCCGTGGTTCGAACCCTGGCATCACCTCGCCGCCCGCCGGCCGGGCCGCGGCCCGCTCACCCGTCGGCGGGCAGCACCGCCACCGAGGCCGAGGTGGTGCGCAGCCGCACCCGGTGGGCGGCGTCCGGCTGTTCGGGCAGGCCGATCCGGACGTCGGCGGAGGCCGCGTCCGAGTCGAACGCGTAGCCGCCGTCCGGTTGCGGGAGCCGCAGCGCCACCGAGGCGGAGGCGGATTCCACGGTGAGGTCGCCGGGCGGGGCGGCGAAGCCCAGGTCGGCGCTGCCGGAGCGGATCGACACCGTCGCGTGCTGCGGGCGCAGGCCGACGGCGGTGCAGCGGACCGAGGCCAGGGACAGCGCGAGGTCGCCGCGCAGGCCGGACAGCGTGATCTCTCCGGACTCCTGGCGGACCGTCAGCGCGGTGCCCTCGGGGACGGCGAGCCGCAGCAGCCCGCCGCACCGGTCGAACGGCCCGCCGTCCGCGGCGCACCGCACGGGCGCGGCGCCGTCGCTCCCGGCCGGACCGAGGCGGACCGAGGCGGACCGCTCCGGGGCTCCCCGCGCCCTCGGGCAGGTACTCGGCGGTGGCGGTGGTCTCCTGCGCGGCGGTGATCTCCACCCGGCCCGACACGCCGTCCAGCAGCAGCGCCCGCGGGCTGCCCGGCAGGACGTGCGGCCCGGCCCCGGTGCCCGTGCCGTCCCGGCCGGCGAGGGCGACCGCGCCGGCCCCGACCAGCACCAGGGCCACCGCCACCGCGCCCCACCGCCCGGCCCGGTGCCGGGGCGGCGGCGGAGCCGTCGGCGGCGGCGGGCCCACCGGCCGCGGCGGGACGGTCGGGTGCGGTGGGACGGTCGGGTGCGGTGGCTGCTGCTGCTCGCTCATGCCCGGCCGTGTGCCCGCCCGGGGCCGGCGCATGCCCCGACCCCGCGGGCACCCGGGGGTGCGCCCGTGGCAGGACGTCAGGGCGGCGCCGTACGCCGGAAGTTGGAGCCCGGTCCCGTTCCCGCGCCGTACGTTCCGCGGGTGCGGCGGAACGGAGACTGGAGGCGTTCCGCAGGTACGACCCCGCGTGGAGGACTGGCATGGCACGGCGCACCCGACGAAGGATCACCGCACTGGCCCTCGGGGCGGTGACGGCCCTGCCCGTGGCGCTCGCCCCCGCGGCGGCGTCCGCGGCCGAGGACCCGCTGCGGCGCTACGAGCGGCAGCAGTTGCACTGGGAGCGCTGCGACCCGCAGCAGCCCGCGGCCTTCGAGTGCACGACGGTCGTGGTGCCGCTGGACTACGCCCGCCCGGCGGGCCGGACGATCGACCTCGCCGTCTCGCGGGTCCGGGCGGGCAGCGCGCGGGAGCGGCACGGGGTGCTGCTGATGAACCCCGGCGGCCCGGGCGGGCCGGGGCTGGAGCTGCCGGTGCTGATGCAGCCCGCGCTGTCGCCGCAGGTGCGGGAGCGCTTCGACCTGATCGGCTTCGACCCGCGCGGGGTCGGACGGAGTTCGCCGGTCTCCTGCGGCCTGTCCGAGGACGAGCGGGGCTTCCAGCACCCCTACGCGGCACGGACGTTCGCGCAGGACACGGCCCGGGCGAAGTCGGTCGCCGACAAGTGCCGGGCCGCGGCGGGGGACGTGCTGCCGCACCTGACGACCCGCAACACGGCGCGGGACATGGACCTGGTGCGGGCGGCGCTGGGCGAGCGGCGGATCTCCTACTTCGGGCACTCGTACGGCACCTACCTGGGCGCCGTCTACACCCAGCTGTTCCCGCAGCGCGCGGACCGGTTCGTGCTGGACAGCGCGGTCGACCCGGCGCTGGCCTGGCGGGGGGTGCTGCGGCGGGGGGCGCAGGACGCCGAGGCCGCCTTCACCCGGTGGACCGAGTGGGCCGCGGACCGCGACGCCGCGTACGGGCTGGGCGCCACCCCGGCGCAGGTCCGCCGGGCCTTCTGGGAGCTGGTCGCCCGCGCCGACCGGACGCCCGTGCCGACCGGGGACGGGGCGGTGGACGGCGACGCGATCCGGGCGCAGTACGCCGGGTTCGTGCACGTCGAGGCCGCGAGCGCCTGGATCGCCGCGTTGCGGGCCGCGGCCGCGGGCGGTCCGGCCGCCCCGGCGGCGCCTGCGGCCGCGGCGCCCGACAACGCCGTCTCGGCCGCGTGGTCCGTCTTCTGCGGGGACGCGCCCGGCAGTTGGCCCCGCGACCCGGGGCAGTACCGCCGGGACGCGCTCCGCGATCGGGCCGCCGCCCCGCTGGCCGGCGACCTGGGGGCGAACATCGTGCCGTGCGCGTTCTGGCCGCGCACCGGCGGCGAGCCGCCCACCGCGGTGGACAACGGCGTCGGCGCGCTGATCGTGCAGAACCGGTGGGACCCGCAGACCACCCTGGCCATGGCCGACGGCATGCGGCGGGCCCTGCACGGCGCCCGGATGGTCACGGTCGCCGGGGGCGAGGGGCACGGCGTGGTGGTGAACGGGCCGTCCTGCGCGGACGACAGCGTCACCCGCTACCTGACCACGGGCCGCCTGCCCGCCCGCGACCTGACCTGCGGCTGAGCCGTCCGGACACCGGTGCGGTGGACGGCCGCGGCGGCGGCCAGGGTGGCGCCGGCCAGGGCGGGCCAGAGGGCGAGCGGGGCGAGGGCGGTGATGACGGCCGGGGAGAGCGCCAGGCCCAGGCCGGTGGAAAACTGCAGGCGCGACAGCGCGCGGCCGAGCCCGCCGGCCGGGGCGAGGGCGGTGACCAGGGGCGTGGCGCTGCCCGCGTAGAGGATCTCGCCGAGGGTGCACGGGATCGTCACCAGCGCCACCGCGAGCGGGCCGAGCGCCGCGGCCGGCAGGAAGGCCAGGTAGCTCGCGGCCAGCACCGCCCCGGACAGCGCCAGCACCCGTGCCCGCGGCCAGCGGGCCGCCGCCCACCCGGTGACCGGCACCTGGAGGGTGACCACCAGCACGGTGTTGGCGACGAATACCGCGGCGGGCCAGGCCGGGGAGGCGTGCAGGACCGTCACCAGCACCAGCGGCACCGCCACTTCGGGCACGTTCAGGCAGAACACGTACACCACGTTGGCCAGCAGCACCGTCCGCAGCCGCCGCGTCCCGCCGTCCGCCGCCGCCGCGCCGGGCGCGCGTCCGGCCCGCCCGGCGGTGACCTTGACCGAGCGGGCCAGCGCGGCGGCCGCCAGGAAACCCGCGCCACTGACCGCGGCCAGCGCCCGCAGGGCGGGGGCGCCGCCGGTCAGGCAGACGGTGGCGAGCAGCGCGCCGAGGCCGAGCCCGGCGTTGCGGACGGAGCGGGCGGCGGCGAGCGCGGTGTCCCGCAGGTGGGCCTCGGCGACGGTGGTGACCAGGGCGGCGTGCGCGGCGGGCCAGGCCTGGTTGCCGATGCCGAGGAACAGCGCGGCCAGCGTGAACAGGGCGACGCTCCCGGTCGGCGCGGCCAGCAGCACGGCCACGCCGACCACCCGCACCAGCATCGCGGCGGCGACGGCGGCGCTGCGGGCGCCCCGGTCCAGCCAGCGGCCGAGCGGCGGCATGCAGGCCAGGCCCGCGACGATCCCGCCGGTCATCGCCAGCCCGGTGGCGGCCGCGTCCAGGTGCAGCACCGCGATGCCGTAGAGCAGCAGGAACGGGCGCAGCAGGCCCGAGCCGAGGGCGTCGACGAGCAGGGCGGCGGCGTAGCGCGGGCCGCCGCCGGCCCGGACGAGGCGGCGGAGCGTCGGACGGGGCGGGCGCAGCGATGGGGCGGCGGGGGTGGTGGTGGTCATGGCGCCACGGTGCGGGCGGGGCGGCGGGGCGGTCACGTCGGTTGACGCTTTCCGTCAACCGACGCCGGGGCGCCGCCCGTGAGCAGCGAGAATACCGGGGTGACCCTGCGCATCGACCTCGCCGGGACGCCGCCGGAGCGGATCCGGTTCGGTGTCTCCCCGCTCGCCGAACTCACCGCGATGCTGCACGTGCTGGCCTCGCCGGAGCACCATCCGCAGCTGGCCGGGTGGGCGGCGGGCGTGTGGGCGGGGCTGCGCCCGGAGCTGGCCGAGCGGCTGCGCGAGGCGGAGTTCCTGTGGCGTTCCTCCCGGGCGGACTTCCTGGTGCCGGCCCGGCCGCGGGCCACCCTGGCGGCCGAGCTGGACGAGGTGGACGCGCTCGACGACGACCGGTACGCGCGGGCGGCGCTGGTCACCACCTGCGGCTCCAACCGGTGGTCGTTCGCCGACCGCTCCCCGCTGCACGACCCGGCGGCCCGGGCGGCGGCGCTGGATCGGGCGCAGGCCCGCGGGCCGGTGCAGGAGGCGTTCGCGGAGCGCCTGTTGGCGGATCCGGCGGCGGTCCGGGCCCGGGTGCGGGAGACCCTGGAGCTGTGTGCGGCGGCGTTCTTCGACGCGGAGTGGCCGGCGTTGGCGGCCCGGCTGGGCCGGGACGTGCGGGACAAGGCCGAGCTGAGGCGCCGTCAGGGGCTGGCCGCGGCCCTGGCCGAGGTGTCGGCGGCGGTCGCCGTCAGCCCGGGCGGCGGCTCGCTGGTCCTGGACAAGCTGCAGGACTCCACCGCGCAGGCGGGCCCGGCCGGGGTGACCTTCCTGCCCAGCGTGTTCGGCCACCCGCACCTGGTCGCGGTGTACGCCCCCGGCTGGCAGCCGGTGGTGCAGTACCCGGCGGCGGACGGGCGGCGTCCGGCGGCCGTCCCGCTGGAGACCGTCAGCCTGCGGCTGGAGGCGCTGGCCCATCCGGTGCGGCTGCGCCTGGTCCGCACCCTGGCGCGCGGCCCGCACACCACCGGCGAGCTGGCCCGGGCCTGGGAGCTCACCCCGCCGGAGGTCTCCCGCCACCTCGCCGTGCTGCGCCGGGCCGGCCTGCTGACCGCCCACCGCCGGGGGCGGCACGTGCACCACGTCCTGGACCTGGCGGCGACCGGCACGCTCGGCACCGACCTGCTGGCCGCCGTCCTGCGCTGAAGCGCACGCATCCAGGGGCTCGGGGAACGGCGAGGCCGTGGCTGCTGCGGGTTCACTGCCGTTGCGCGCATCTGCTTCCGGTTCTGTCGAAGACCCGCAGCAGCACGGACACTCCGATGGGCTCCGACCGTCAGCGGCTCGGACCCGCCGTTCCCCGAGCCCCTGCATCCGCGTCCAGGGCGCAGCGGCGCTGGAACCCGAGCGCGAGGGCCATCAGCGCGGCGGGCAGCAGGGTGAACCCGGTCAGCAGGGCGGTCAGGGCGGTGTCGCTCTGCGGGGCGTGGGCGCCGCCGGTGCTGGAGACGAAGCCGCCGAGGGCGAGGACGGCGGAGTACAGGTAGGGGCCGACGGCGGTGCCGGTGGCCTCGGTGGCGGTCCACACGCCGGTGTAGGCGCCCGCTTCGGCGGTGTCGGCGGCGGCGACGGCGTCCGGGAGCAGCGCGAACGCGAAGAGCTGGAGTCCGGCGAAGGCGGTGCCCATGGCCATCACCACGGCGGCGGTGGCGGCGGTCCGGGCGGGGCCGTCGAGCAGGGCGGCGGCGGGCAGCAGGAGCACCGAGCCGGTGGCGAACCCGGCCTGGGAGATGAGCAGTCCGCGCTGCTTGCCGTTGCCCGGCCGCCGGGACCAGGCCGTCCAGGCGGGGCCGGAGAGCAGGGCGGGGGCGAGGAAGAGCCCCATGAGCAGGGCGGTGAGCTTCCCGTCCCGGAAGACGTACGCGGTGACGTAGGGCAGGGCGGCCAGGAACAGGTGCGTGGTGGTGCCGGTGAACAGGTAGGACAGCACCAGGGGGCGGAAGTTGCGGTCGCGCAGGGCGGTGCGCAGGTCGGCGCGGGTGGAGTGCCCGGCCCGTTCGGCGGGGGCCTTGAACCCGCACTCGGCGGTCAGCCGGCGCACGCCGCGCAGGGCGACGGCGGCGGAGGCGGCCATCGCGGCGGCCAGCAGCACGGCCATCCGGGTGTAGTCGGTGCGGGCGCCGCCGGAGGAGAGCGCAGGTGCGGCGACCCCGGCGGCGAGCAGGCCCGCCGTCAGCAGGGCCGTCCGGAACATGAAGACCCGGGTGCGTTCGTGGTAGCCGACCGCCAGGTCGGAGGGGGTGGTCAGGTAGGGCACCTGGAAGGCGGCGAACAGCAGGTTCCCGGCGGTGAACCAGCCGCCGACCCAGAGCGCGGCGCCCGGGCCGGTCAGCGCGGGCGGGACGCTGAACATCGCGGCCAGCGCGGCGCCGAGCAGCAGTCCGCCGCGCATCATCCGGCGCCGGTGGCCGTCGCGACGGGCCTGCCGGTCGGAGCGGGAGCCGAGCAGCGGGTGGACGACGACGTCGACGGCCTTGGGCAGCAGCAGGGCGGGTCCGGCCAGGGCGGCGCTCACGCCGAGCACGTCGGTGAGGAAGTACAGCAGCAGCAGTCCGGGCACGGTGACCCAGACGCCCATGCCGACCGACCCGGCCGCGTACAGCGTGAGCGCCTTCCGCCCGGCCCGGACCTCCGTCACTTCGTCCCCCTGTTCCGGGCGACCACGCCGGCGGCAAGTTCGGCGCCGTCGAAGGCCCCGGCGGCGGCCCGGGCGTTCAGGGTGCGGGCGACGATCCGGTCGGTGAGGGCGGGCAGGTGGCGGGCCAGGAAGAACTCGACGGCGCCCTTGCGGGTGGTGGTGACGTCGCGGTGCGGGCGGGTGGAGAACGCGGCCTTCCCGATCGCGTCGAGCACGCCCTCCAGCGGCTCGTACACGCTCATGCCCTCCAGCGAGAGCCCGGCGGCCGCGGTGGAGTCGTGGATCGGGCTGCGCACGGCGGACGGGTAGACGCAGCTGACGCCGACGTGGGTGCCGAGTTCGAGGCGCAGCGCGTCGGCGTAGGCGACCATGGCGCGCTTGGAGGCGCCGTAGGCGGCGGCCAGCGGGAGCTGCAGGACGGCCATCCGGGAGGCGACCATGACGACCCGGCCGCGGGCGGCGACCAGGGCGTCGACGCAGGCGGCGGTGGTGCGCCAGGTGCCGAGCAGGTTGATCTCCAGCTGGCGGCGGACCTCGGCGCCGGGGGCGTACTCGGCGGGGGCCGGTCCGCCGACGCCCGCGTTGTTGACGAGGACGTCGAGGCCGCCGAGGGCCTCCAGGGCTCGGGCGACGGTTTCGCGCACGCTGGCGTCGTCGGTGACGTCGCAGCGCAGCACGGGGAAGGGCTCGTCGCCGGTGGGCCGCAGGTCGAGGCCGCGCACGTGCGCCCCGGCGGCGGTGAGGCGTTCGCCGAGGGCGCGTCCGATGGTGCCGGAGGCGCCGGTGATCAGCACCCGGCGTCCGCGCGGGTCCTGACGGCGGTTCAGTGCGCTCACGGGGTCTTCTCCTTCCGGGCGCGGCGGGCGCCGGCCTTGAGTTCGCGGGGGACGGCGGCGACGTACCGGTCGAAGTCGATCCGCATCATCGGCCGCTTGTCGCCCCAGCGCCGGACGGCGGCGGCGTGCGCGCGGCGGACGTGTTCGCGCTGCCGCTCGGCGCCGGGCAGGGCGTAGCGGCCGGCGAGGTGGGCGGCGACCAGGCGGCCCTGGGCCTCGACCACGGGGAGGGCGGCGCCGGTGGACTGCATCAGTCCGACGAAGCTGAGGGTGGGGTCGTCGAGGTGGAACACCCGCTGGTAGAGCGGGAGTTGCTCGGGGTCGGGGCCGGTCCAGCGCTCGTCCAGGAAGGGGATCGTGACGCGGTAGCCGGTGGCCCAGACGATGACGTCGACCCGGTCGCTGCGCCCGTCGGTGAAGTGCACCCGGGTGCCGTCGAGCCGTTGGATGCCGGGGCGGGCCTCGATCTCGCCGTGGGTGAGGCGGTGCAGGACGGTGTCGCTGATGGTGGGGTGGTTCTGGAACAGGCCGCCGGCGGGGGCGGGCAGCCCGTACCGCTGGGGGGTGCCGACGGCGAGTTTGAGCACGCTCTGCGCGACGGCCTGCCGGAGCCGCCAGGGCAGGACGGCGAGCGCGCCGCCGGTGGCGTCGGCGGGGCGGCCGAACAGGTACTTGGGCACGATGTGGGTGCCGCGCCGGGCGGAGAGCAGCACCGGACCGTCGGCGGTGTGCGAGGCGTCGACGGCGATGTCCATCGCGGAGTTGCCCGTGCCGACGACCAGCACCCGCCGGCCCGCGTACGCGTCGGCGCCGCGGTGGTCGTGGGCGTGCAGCTGGGTGCCGTCGAAGCGGCCGGGGTAGCCGGGGCTGGGCCACTTCGGGTCCCGGTTGTGGCCGTTGGCGACGACCACGGCGTCATGGCGTTCGCCGTCGACCCGCCAGCCGTCGGCGTCCCGGACGACCCGCTCGACGGGCGTCCCGAACCTGACCCGCTCGGTGATGCCGAACTCCTCGGCGTAGTCGGCGAGGTAGCCGGCAACCCGGGCGGCGGACGGGAAGTCGGGCCAGTGCGCGGGCATCGGGAAGTCGGCGAACTGGGTGCGGCCCTTGCTGGTGTTCAGGTGCAGGCTGTCGTACGCCGGGGAGCCCCCGTCGCCGTCGTCGCCCGCCCACAGGCCGCCGACGCGGGTGCCGCGCTCCAGGACGGTGACGTGCAGCCCGTGGTCGAGCAGTGCCTTGGCGGCGGCCAGTCCTGCCGCGCCGGCGCCGATCACCGCCACCCTGGTCGAGCCCATGCCGGGTGCTCCTCTCGTGGAAAGGCGCTCATTCAATCGAATGATGGAGTCCGGCACAATGGGTGGTGACCTGCCTGTTCCCCCTCCATCACCTGATGGATTTCGTCCGCTCCGGTCCGCTATCCTCAGGGCCCATGAGCGACCTGCCCGAGGACGGCCCCCGCGAACGGATCCTGGCGACCGCCACCCGGCTGTTCGCCGAACGCGGCTACGACGCCACCAGCACCCGGGCGATCGGCGACGCGGTCGGCCTGAACATCGCCACCGTCGCCTACCACGTCGGCGCCAAGCCCGAGCTCTACCGCGAGGTGATGCGCCGCGCCCACCTCGCCCAGCGCCGGGTCGTCACCGAGGCCCTGGTCCGCCTGCACGCCTGCGGCCCCACCCCCGACGAGACCCGCGCCGCCCTGCTCGCCTTCGTCGACGACTACCTGTCCTTCTGCCTGGGCCACCCCGAGGTGCCCGCCCTGTGGATGCGCCGCTGGCTGGCCGAGGGCGCCGACCACTCCGACATCGAGAGCGAGTTCGCCGGCCCGCTGCTCGCCGAGGTCGCCACCGCCGTCCGGGCCGTCCTCGACCGCTCCGGCCTCGGCCCCGGCACCGACGTCGAGATGCTGGTCTTCACCATCGTCTGGACCTCCCACTCCTTCGGCCGGGCCGGCGTCATCGACCCGGACGGCACCCGCCGCGGCCCCCTCGACCTCCCCGTCCTGGACCGCTTCCGCCGCCACCTGCACACCGTGGTGACCTCCGTCGTCGACCGCGCCTGATCCCGCGCCGCACCTCACCGCACCGGACGGGAACCCGGTGGCACCGGGCCGCCCGGCCTTGCCATGATGCGGGGCATGCCTCCCCTCGTTCCCCCGGTCGTGCCGCCGGGCAGCCTCAACCGTTGTGCCCAGCCCGTCCTGCCGCTCGACGGCGGCCTGCTGCTGCGGCCCTGGCTCGACACGGACGCGGCGGACGTCGCCCGGGTGTTCCGGGACCCGGCGATCCGGCGCTGGCACCTGCGCGGGGCGGACTCCGACCAGGAGGCGGGCGAGTGGATCGTCCGGTGGCGGCGCGACTGGGCGGACGAGAAGGCCGCGCACTGGGCGGTGGCGGGGGCCGACGGCGGGCTGCTCGGGCGGGTCTCTCTGCAGTCCCTGGTGCTGTACGGCGGGCAGGCGGAGATCGCCTACTGGACCGCCCCCGAGGCCCGCGGGCGGGGCGTCTGCTCGCGGGCGGTGGCGCGGGCCTCGCACTGGGCGCTGCACGAAGTGGGCTTCCACCG
The DNA here is from genome assembly GCF_000721345.1 of Kitasatospora sp. NRRL B-11411. Taxonomy (NCBI): domain Bacteria; kingdom Bacillati; phylum Actinomycetota; class Actinomycetes; order Kitasatosporales; family Streptomycetaceae; genus Kitasatospora; species Kitasatospora sp. NRRL B-11411. Next base: position 23,742 of record NZ_JOGH01000073.1, read on the forward strand.
GGTCGAGTTGGGCCACTCCACCGCGAACCCCGCCTCCTGCCGGATCGCCGACAAGAACGGCTACGCCCTGGAGGGCACCCGCCGCAGCGCCCTGCTGCACGCCGACGGCTGGCACGACATGCACCTGCACGCCCGCGTCCGGGAGGCGGACTGAGCGGGCGCACCCGGGCGTTCGGCGCAGCAGCAGCGTGCGCAGGTCCGGCCGTTCAACGGAACAGGGCGCGCAGGGCCCGGCCGTTCAGCGCAGCAGGGTGCGCAGGGTGCGGCGGAAGAGCAGGCGGCCGCACCAGGCGGTGGGGCGGTCCAGCAGGGCGGGCAGCGGGCCGATCCGCAGGTCCTCGCGCCAGCGGACCACGGCGCCGCCGCGGGGGTGCGGGCGGACCTCGATCTCGGCCCAACCCGTCACCAGCGGGCCGCGTTTGACCAGGCGGCAGATGCCGGGGCGGCCGCCGCCCGGGGGCTCCTGGCGGACCAGGTCCATCACGTCGTCGAAGCCGAACCGGCCCGCGCCCGTCCGGGCCACCACCGTCCGGCCGTCGGAGCGCACGGTGGTGAACGGGACGCCCGCGCCGTGCCGCGGCCAGTCGGTGACGCGCCGCCAGGCCTCTTCGGCGGACAGCGGGGTGGCCCGGACGGTGCGGAACTCGGTCATCCGGCGATGCTAACCGCGGCGCGGCGGCCCGGGCGGCAGGCCCCGCCGCGGCTCCGGGTTCAGGCCCGGGTGTGCAGGCCGAAGCCGGTGCGGCCGGCCGGTTCGAGGCCCTCCTTGAGGTGCAGGGCGGGGATCTCGTAGTCGCCGAAGTTCTGCCGGCGGAACGGGATCGGCTCGGTGGTCTCCAGGGTGAGCAGGCGCTGCTCCCAGGCCGCGGCGACGGCGGGGTACTGCTCGGGGGTGAGCCGGTCGCCGCCGTAGACCACGAAGGGCGGCAGCACTTCGAGGCCGGGGTAGTGCAGGATGCCGTGCTGGATCGGGAACAGCAGGTCGTCGATCGGGCCGTTGATGCCGCGGGCGGCGTAGTGCGGGGCGGGGCCGCCGACGGTGACCGAGAGCAGGGCCCGGCGCCCGGCCAGGGTGCCCTCTCCGAAGCGCTCGCCGTACTTGGTGTCGCTGTGCTCGCCGACGCCGTACGCGAAGCGGTAGGTGAAGACCCGGTCGACCCAGCCCTTGAGGATGGCGGGCATCGTGTACCACCACAGCGGGAACTGGAGGATGACGGTGTCGGCCCAGAGCAGCTTCTCCTGCTCGGCGCGGACGTCGGCGGTGAGCTCCCCGGCCTCGAAGGCGCGGCCGGAGTCCAGCGGGACCTTCAGCGGGCTGGAGGCGTGCGGGCCGTAGTCGGCGGCGTCGGCGGCAGCCTTCCAGCCCATCGCGTACAGGTCGCTGACCCGCACCCGGTGCCCGGCGGCCTCCAGCACGGACACCGCGTGGTCCTTGAGCGAGCCGTTGAGCGACTTCGGCTCGGGGTGGGCGTGCACGATCAGGGTCTTCATCGGGGTCTCCTCCGGTGCGGCGTTCTTCGACGCCTCCGATCCTGGGCGCCGCGGCGCCCGTTGTTCAGGGGCTCCGCTTCCGTAGGACCGGGCTTCCTGGTACTCGCAGGGCCACCCGCGGCGGGCCGCCGCCGGGCGATACTCGGAGGCATGGACGATCTCGCGGGCTTCCTGCGGACCCGGCGCTCCCGGGTCGACCCGGCCGCGGCCGGCATCCCCACCGACAGCCGCCGGCGGGTCGAGGGGCTGCGGCGCGAGGAGGTCGCGCACCTGTCCGGGGTGAGCGTCGACTACTACGTGCGCCTGGAGCAGGGGCGGGCCACCCAGCCCTCCGAGCAGGTCCTCGACGCGCTCGCCCGGGTACTGGGCCTGGACGCGACGGAGCAGGAGCACCTGCACCGGCTGGCCCGGCAGCCGCGGCGCCGGGCCAAGGCCCCGGGCGGGCGGATCCGGCCGGAACTGCTGCGCGTCCTCGACCTGGTCTCCGGCGCCCCCGCACTGATCATGGACCACCGGCTGGACGTGCTGGCCTGCAACCGCCTCGCCGAACTCCTGTACGGCCGCCCGGCGCAGGGCCTGAACACCGCCCGGCACATCTTCCTGGAGGAGCAGGAGCGCGGCCTCTACGGGGAGTGGGAGAGCTGCACCCGCGACGTGGTCGGGCACCTGCGGCTGGCCGCCGGGAAGTACCCGGACGACCCCCGGCTGGCCTCGCTGATCGGCGAACTGTCGATGGGCAGCGAGCGCTTCCGCCGCCTGTGGGCCCGCGCCGACGTCCGCGCCCGCACCCACGGCCACAAGTCCTACCGCCACCCCCTGGTCGGGCTGCTCGAACTCCACCAGGAGAACTTCGCCCTCCCCGACGGCTCCGGCGTCGAACTCCTGGTCCTCTCCGCCACCCCGGGCAGCCCCACCGAGGACGGCCTGCGCCTGCTCGCCGGCCTGGAGACCCCCAGCGCCTCCCCCTCGCCTGCACGAACGGCACCGGGGCACCCGCCGGGCAGCTCCTAACGGGCGTGCGGCGGCGTCCAGTCGGGGTCGCGGCCGAGCAGGCGCAGGGCCTGGTCGAGCGGGTCGGCGGCGGAGTCCCGGGCGGGCAGGGCGGGGGCGAAGGCGGCGCCGGGGCGCTCGCGGGCGGGGCCGGTGGGGACGAAGGCGGCGATCGGGAGGACGGCGGCGGTGAGCTCGGGGTCGAACTCGGGGCGGATCCCGAGGGCGGCGGCGACGTCCCAGCCGTGGACGACGTAGTCCAGGAAGTGGAAGCCGATCGCCTGCGGCGCGGGGAACGGGCCGCCGTCGCGGACCTCGGGCAGCCAGAAGCCCCGTTCGAGGACGCCCTCCTCGGCGAACGCGGCGGTGACCTCCTCCGCGGAGGCGGCGAAGACGCCCCCGGGGTCGTCCCCGACCGGCCGGTCCGCCCAGTCGGCGAGGTCGCGGCCGCCGCCGCGGGCCGCTGCGGCGAAGCCGTGGTTCTGGCCGGTCATGTGGGCGAGCAGTTGCCCGAGCGTCCAGGCGCCGCAGGGGGTCGGCAGGTGGAGCATGTCGGCGTCGACCCGGTCGACCAGGGACCGGGTGGTCTTCAGTGCGCGGGCGTCGAGGTCCTGAATGTCCGTCATGGAGCCGATGCTACCCGAGATTTCAGCACGAACGTGCGCACTGCTGTCTTTCGGCGCGCGCGACGGCGCCCGGGTCGTTGGTCGACGGACGACCATCAGACAGTCGGTCCGTCAGACCGGAAGGGGACGCCGGGTCCGCCCGGGAGCGGAGGGGGCGGTCGGCTCGCGGGGCGACGACCGGGCGGGGTGGGGCGGCCTACTTTTCGGGGCATGACAGGTATTCGCCGCGCGGCCGCCGCCGCGCTCGTCCTCGCCCTGACCCTGCCGGCCGCCGCCGCGCTGCCCGCCTCCGCCTTCGCCGCCGCCGCACCGCCGCCCGCCGCGGCCTCCGCCCCGACCGGACCCGCCACCGGACCCGCCGCCGGACCCGCCGCCGGGATCACCGCCGAACTGCCCCGCCCCACCGGCCCGTTCGCGGTGGGGCGGGACGTGCTGCACCTCGTCGACGAGCGGCGCCCGGACCCCTGGGTGCCGTCCGCGGGGCCGCGGCAGCTGATGGTGTCGGTGTACTACCCGGCCCGGCCGGACACCGGGGCGCCCGCGCCGTACCTGACCCTCGACGAGGCCCGGCTGCTGCTCGCCGAGAAGGCACCGGACTCGGGGCTGCCGCCCGAGTCGCTGACCGGGGTCCGCACCTGGGCCCGGACGGGTGCCCGCCCGGCGCCCGGCCGCTTCCCGCTGGTGCTGCTCTCGCCCGGACTCGGCTTCCCGCGCGCGCTGTTCAGCGGCCTGGCCGAGGACCTGGCCAGCCGCGGCTACGCGGTCGCGCTGATCGACCACACCTACGAGTCCTCCGGCACCACCTTCCCCGACGGCCGGACGCTGCCCTGCGCGATCTGCGACCGGCCGCCGGCCGGCGGGGCCGGGGCGATCGCCCGGAGCCGGGCCCTGGACGCCTCCTTCGTGATCGACCGGCTGACCTCCGCCCACCCGTCCTGGCCGCGCGCCGGCCTGATCGACCGCCGGCGGATCGGGATGGCCGGGCACTCGATCGGGGGCGACGCCGCCGCCGTGACCATGGCCGCCGACCCCCGGGTGCGGGCCGGGGTCGACCTGGACGGCACCTTCTACGCGCCGATGCCGCCGAACGGCCTGGACGGGCGGCCGTTCCTGCTGTTCGGCGCCGCCGACGAGGCCCCGGGGCTGGACTCCACCTGGGACGACGCCTGGTCCCGGCTGGACGGCTGGAAGCGCCGCCTGACCGTGGCGGGCGCCGAGCACGGCACCTTCAGCGACCTGCCGCTGCTCTCCGCGGCCGCCGGGATGCCCCGCCCGCCGGGAACGATCGACCCGCTGCGCGGCCTGGCGCTCTCCCGCACCTACCTGGCAGCCTTCTTCGACCTCCAACTGAGGGGCCGCCCCCAGCCGCTGCTGGACGGCCCCTCCCCCGACGCCCCGGAGGTCGCCGTCCAGACCCCGTGACCCCGCCACCGCGCCCACCGTTCCCAGTGCTCCGCCGGCTCAGTCGGACGGGGACACCAGGCCCGCCTCGTAGGCGGCGATGACCAGGTGGACGCGGTCGCGGGCGCCGAGCTTGGTGAGCAGCCGGGCCACGTGGGTCTTGGCGGTGGCGGCGCCGATGAACAGCTCCGCGGCGATCTCGGCGTTGGAGCGGCCGCGTCCGACCAGGGTGAGCACCTCGCGCTCCCGCCCGGTGATCCCGTCCAGCCGCCGCGGCCGCCGGGCGGGGGCCGGGCGGCCCGCGAACTCCTCGATCAGGCGGCGGGTGACGCTGGGCGCGAGCAGGGCGTCCCCGGCGGCTACCACCCGGATCGCCGCGATGATGTCCACCAGCGCCATGTCCTTGACCAGGAACCCGCTGGCCCCGGCGCGCAGCGCGGCGTGCACGTTCTCGTCGTCGTCGAAGGTGGTGAGGACCAGGACGCGCGGCGGTTCGGGTTCGGCGGTGACGGCCCGAGTGGCCTCGATGCCGTCGGCGCCGGGCATCCGGATGTCCATCAGCACGACGTCGGGGCGCAGCGCGGCGGCCAGCCGGACGGCTTCGGTGCCGGTGCCGGCCTCGCCGACCACCTCGAGGTCGGGGAGGCCGGAGAGGGCCATGGTCAGTCCGGCGCGCACCAGTTCCTGGTCGTCGGCCAGCAGCACCCTGATCGTCATACCGGCAGCTCCGCCACCACCCGGTAGCCGCCCCCGGGCCGGGGCCCGGCGGCGAACCGGCCGCCCAGCAGGGCGACCCGCTCGCGCATCCCGGCGATCCCGAGACCGGACCCGCTCCCGCCGCCGCCCACGCTCCCGCTCTCGCCGCCGCTCCCGTTCTCGCCTCCGGCGGGTCTGCCCGCCCGCCCGTCGTCGACGACCTCGACGGCCAACGTTCCCTCCCCGTAATGGAGTCGGACCCGGCAGTGCCGGGCCCCGGAGTGCCGCACCGTGTTGGTGAGCGACTCCTGGACGATCCGGAAGGCGGCCGTGTCGGCCTCGGGCGGCAGCGGCCGCCGTTCGCCCTCCCAGTGCACCTCGACCCGCACCCCGGCCCGTTCCACCGCCCCGGCCAGCCGCTCGACGGCCTCCAGGCCGACGGCGGCCGTCCGGCCCTGACCGCCGTCGGTGTCCGTGCGGCGCAGTGAGACCAGCATCCGGCGCAGTCCGGCCAGGGACTCGCGGCTGGTGGTCTCGATCGCGGCGAGCGCGGTGCGGGCGTCGGCCGGGCGGGCGTCGAGGACGAGTTGTGCGGCGCCGGCCTGGATGGCGATGACGCCCAGGCCGTGCGCGACGGTGTCGTGCACCTCGCGGGCGATCCGCAGCCGTTCGGCGGTCAGTTCCTGGGCGCGCCGGGCCGCGGCGTACTCCCGTTGCTGGCGCAGCGAGTTGCCGGCCAGCCAGGCGATGGCCAGGGCCGCGGCGAGGGCCGCCGCCGTGCTGAGGAAGTCGCTGGGGCCGTCGTTCGGGTGCGCGGCCGTCCACCACTGGGCGGACCAGAAGGCGAGTTCGGCCCCGGCGGCGGCCAGCGCGGTGCGGGGCGGCCGGGTGGCGGCGAGGACGCCGACCAGGACGGCGGCGGCCAGGAAGAACGGCCAGGTCCGCGCCCCGAGCGCGGCGGCGGCGCAGGACTCGGCGAGCAGCACTCCGAACACCGCCACCGGCCGCCGGCGGGCCGCGCCGACCGGCAGCGCCAGCAGCACGGCGGGCAGGCCGCGGGCCCCGAGCCCGCTGAACGGCGGCGTTCCCGCCGAGGTGACGGCGAACAGCAGCAGGGCGAACAGCCCGGCGGCGCACCAGGTCAGCGCCGAACGCGCCGCCGACCGCACCCGCGTCGGCAGCCGGCTGGGCCACGGCGGGCGCGGCAGGGCTCGATCCATCCGGGGATGCTAACCGTCCCCCGCCGCCGGGCACGTCCCCCCGCGGGCGTACGCCCGCAGGGGGAGGCCACCGGAAGCAGCTACCCGACGGGGCGTCAGCTGCCTTCCCCCACCGGTCAGTTGTCGAAGCCGGGGAGCCAGACCAGGCGCACCACGTCGATGGTGCGCTCGTCGGGGTTGACGAACACCTCGGCGGTGACGGACGGGGCCAGGACGACGTTGCGCAGGTCGCCCCACTCGTCGACGGGGGCGCCGGCCCGGTCGTCGAGCAGCACCAGGGACGCGGTGACCAGCGCGAAGAGGATGTCGTCCGCCTTCGAGATGGCGACCATGGTGTGGGCGGGCTGGTCCTGCAGCCATATCCGCCAACCGCTCACGCGGCGGCTCCCGCCTGCTGCGCCCGGCCGGCGGCCAGGACCTGGGCGACGGCGGCGCGGAAGCCGCTCCGGTCGCCGCCGTAGGCCGCGGACATCGCCCGCAGCCACCACGTGGTGATCACGGCCTCCCGGTCCGCCGGGTCCTCGACGGGGCCGAGTTCGTCGTAGAACCTGGCCCGCTCCTCGTAGGTGAGCGCCTGCTCGATGCCGTTGATGCTGCGCGGCACGCGCAACGTCCCGGATTCTGCTGTCGCGGTCATGCCTCTGCCCTCCCGTGCGTGTGCCTCGACGGTACCCCGACCTGCCGGATCCGTCTGCCACTCCCGCCCCCCGACCTCGCCCGACCGCCGGTCCGGGCCGTGATCCCGGCCGCCGGTCCGGGCTGCCGGTCCGAGTCGTGATCCGGGCCGCCGGTCCCGGCCGTGATCCGGGCCGGGCGGGCCGGAGTTGCGAAGGGGGTCAGTCGACGCAGAACTCGTTGCCCTCGATGTCCTGCATCACGATGCACGAGTCGTCGCCGCCGTCGTAGAGCAGGCGCACCCGCACCGCGCCGAGCGGGAGGAGCCGGGCGCACTCCGCCTCCAGCGCGGCCAGCCGCTCCTCACCGAGCAGCCCGGTCCCGACCCGGACGTCGAGGTGCACCCGGTTCTTGACGACCTTGCCCTCGGGAACGCGCTGGAAGTACAGCCGGGGCCCGACCCCGGTGGGGTCGGTGCAGGCCGACCACGCGTCGCGCTCGGCGGCCGGGAGCGACTCCTCGTACTGCTCCCAACTGGCGAAGCCCTTGGGCGGGTTCGACTCGTAGCCGAGCACCTCGCACCAGAACCGGGCGAGCCGGCCGGGTTCGGCGCAGTCGAAGGTGACCTGGAATTGTCTGAGCACTGCCATCCGGCCACCCTAACAGCGCGTCAGCCGGCCCTCCTCCGAATTACCGCCCGCCTCCGAATTACCGCCCGCCTCCGGGTTGCCGCCCGCCTCCGGGTTGCCGCCCGCCTCCGGATTGCCGCCCGGGTCAGGGGCGGTCGTCGCGGGGGCGGGTCCAGGGGTCGTCCTCGTCGTCCTCGACGGGGCCGTGTTCGGCCTCGTACTGTTCGCGGAGTTTGACGGCCCGCTTCTCGGAGGCTTCGCGCTCCTCGGGCGAGAGGTTCTGGGCCGCGGTGCGCATCTCGTCCAGGCGGGTGCCGATGGCCGACATGTAGCGGTCGGACTGGACCGCCTCGCGCATGCCGATCCGGCCGGTGAGCACCGCGCGGGCCATTTCGCGCAGTTCGGGGCCGATCTTGTCGTTGGTGGCCAGGGTGCGCAGTGCGCGGTGCAGTTCGGCGGCCTGCTCGGGGTTGTCGGCGACGTCCAGCAGCTCGTCGTCGTCGATCTCCCGGCCGCCGAAGTCGTCGTCCCGTCCTGCTGCCATCGTCGTTCCCCCGTCGTCTCGGTGGTCGGCCGGTTCGCGTCCGGGCCGACGTGACGGGGAGATCATATGCCTTTCCCAAGACGAGGTAATGGTCCGGCGCGGACCGGGCGGCCGGTCGGGTTCAGTGCAGCAGGGCGGTCCAGCCCGCCAGCGAGCGGAGGACCCGGGGCAGGTCGCGGGCGGTGGCGGTGACCAGGCGCAGTCCGAAGGCGCGCTGTTCGGGGGTGGCGGCGCGGTGGCCGAGGGCCAGCCACAGGCACCAGGCGGCGACCGCGAGTTGGCTGCGCAGCAGGCCCGCGAAGGCGGTGGGGTCGGCCGGTCCGGGCGGGCCGCCGGCGTCCAGGTAGGCGGTGAGCAGCGGGCGGACCGTCCGGGGGTCGGGGGCGACGGCGGGGCCGTTGGAGGGGGTGGCGAACCGGAAGGCCACGTTCACGGCCTCCCACCAGGGGACTTCCGGCCGGGCCGTCTCCCAGTCGATCAGCGCGTAGCCGTCGGGGGTGCGCAGCACGTTCGCCCGGGAGGTGTCGCCGTGCACCAGGACGGCGGCGGGGGCGGCGCGCTGCGCGTCGGCGACCAGGGCGGTGGCGTCGGCGACGGCGGGGAGCAGGGCGCGGGCCGGTGCGGCGACCGGGAGTCCGCCCGCTTCGGCCTCGGCCACCCACTGCTGCCACTCGGCGAGGGGGTGGGGCGGTTCGGGGGTGCCGCCGCCGGTGTCCAGCCGGGCGATCCGGGCCAGGGTGCGGCCGACCCAGTCGGTGGCGGCCGGGGTTTCGGCCCCGGTGCCGGGCCGGCGCAGGTCGTGGCCGTCCAGCCAGCCGCTGACCCGGACCACGTCCGGTGCGTCCGGGTCGGGCCGGTGCCAGTAGCCGACGGCGGGGGCCGGGGGCGGGACGGGGGGCGGCATGGCGATGCCCGCGGCGCGGGCGGCCTGCTGCAGGCGGTGCACCCGGTGGGCCTGTTCGTGGTGCCAGTCGCTGTGCAGGCGGCCGGTGCGGACCGTCCACCGCCCCCGGGTGGTGTCGAGTCGTCGGCTGTCGGTCGGGGCGCCCCCGTTGTCCAGCGGGTGCCAGGGGCCGAGCGGGCGGCCCAGGCCGAAGGCGGCGGCGGTCGCGGCGGCGGTCACGGCGGCGTCGGGTTCCATCCGCCGAGTCTGCGGCCCGGCGCCGTTCCGGCGCACCGGGTTTTCACCGCCCACCGCCGTGCACCGCCGTGCACCGCCGCCGGACAGGACGCTCGCCGCCCACCACCTCCTAATGTTGTTGTCAAGCAGCTGATGTGACGGGGAGTGCATGCTCGTAGTGCTTCCCGTCACGAATGAGGGCCCAGAGGACGTTGACGC